>JBOFLO010000064.1:0-2939 GCA_051657905.1 Candidatus Altimarinota bacterium
TGATCAAGTGGGATGAGGATTTTGGGAGGATTAAGGGGGATTTTGGGGCGGGGAGGGGCGATTATCCTAGCGATGGGGGGTTGCAATTGGAGACGTTTTTGGGGAAGGCGCCGCAGCCGAAAAGGGTTCTGAAGAAAAATAATGTGAAAGTGGGAGCCGCAGAGTTTATTGGGAATGTGCAGGTGGTTTTTTTTCATCCGGAGGATTTGAATTTGCTTTACCTTGGGCCGGAACTGCGGCGGCGGTATTTGGATATTTTGAATATTCAGGTGAATAAAAATTATTTTCGAGCGCTACGAAAATATAATAAAATTCGGGCGCAAAGAAATTCCTTATTGAAAGCCGTGAAACTGGGGCAAGCGCGCAGGGCGGATTTGGAAATTTGGGATCAGCAAATGGCGGCGGAGGCGGCAATTATTTATAGAGAAAGGGCTTTGAGTTTGGAATATTTAAATGGAAAATTAACGGGGAAATATCGAGAAATTGCTCAGAATGATGATGTTTTAGGTTTGAATTATCAAAATAGTTTGGGGTTGAATATTGATTTTTTGGTGATGGTGGATAATTTGGAGGAATTGATATTGGAGAAAATGCAAATGCAGCTGGAAAGAGATTTGGCTTCAGAACATAGTTCGGTGGGACCGCATCGTGATGATTTTGAGATTAATTTGAATGGAAGACCGATTATGGAACATGCTTCGCGGGGGGAATTCAGATCGATTTTATTGGCTTTAAAATTAATAGAAATTGAATTCTATAGCGATAAAACGCATGAAGGAAATCCGATTTTATTATTAGATGATGTATTTTCGGAATTAGATCATCAAAGACAAAAATTTTTATTGGAAACAGTCAAAAATTATCAAACTATTATTACTACTACAAAGGATTCTGCGGTTATTAATAGGGAGAATTTGTTGGCTGGGGAGTTTATTGAGATTGAGGGAGGAACTGCGAAAAAAATCGGATAAAATTGGTTAGTTTTGGAAATGACAGGAGTTTTGCTATATTAGCTCTGCTGTATTTTTTAATATTTCATTATGTCAGCCAAAGAAGCATCTCAGAAACATCAGAATAATTCTGGAAAATCTACTACGGAAACGACCGGAACGGCTTCTACGGCGACGATTGATCAAGCCCTTACTCCTGAGGAAAAACTGGCTCATATGCGGCATTCTTGTGCTCATATGTTGGCGCAGGCGGTTTTGGAAATGTTTCCGGAGGCGAAATTGGGGATTGGGCCGACTATTGAGAATGGATTTTATTATGATTTTGAATTGCCGAGAACTTTGATTCCGGAGGATTTGGCGTTGTTGGAAGATAAAATGAAAAGAATCGCTAAGGAAAGACAAACTTTTCATCGTGTGGAGGAACCGGTTGATAAAGCGGTGGCGTTTTTGGAAGGTAAGGGACAGCCTTATAAAGTGGAAATTGCTCAAGATTTAGCAGCGGAAGGTGAAAAGACTGTTTCATTTTATGAGAATAAATTGCCGAGTGGCGAGATGAAGTTTTGGGATTTATGTCGTGGAGGTCATACTGAAACAACTCGCGATACTGGAGCTTTTAAATTGGCGAAAATTGCGGGGGCGTATTGGCGTGGGGATGAAACTAGACCGATGTTGCAGAGAATTTATGGGTATTGTTTTGCGACTAAGGATGAATTGAATGCATATGTAAAAATGCAGGAGGAGGCGAAGAAAAGAGATCATCGAAAACTTGGTGAAGATTTACAATTATTTACTTTTAGTGAAAAGATTGGAGCGGGCTTGCCTTTGTGGCTTCCTAATGGGGCGATTTTGATTGAGGAGCTGGAGAAATTAGCTAAGGAAACTGAGTTTGCTGGAGGTTATGATCGTGTGAGAACTCCATTAATTACTAAAGGGGATTTGTTCCATCAATCAGGGCATTTGCCTTATTACAAAGAGTCAATGTACTCCCCTCTTGATATTGATGGTGAGGATTTTTATATCAAACCGATGAATTGTCCTTTTCATCATCTTTGTTATGCAGCACATCCGAAAAGTTATAGAGATTTGCCGATTCGCTTGGCTGAATATGGGACATGTCATAGATATGAAGATTCAGGTTCATTATTTGGCTTGATGAGAGTGAGAGCAATGCAGATGAATGATGCACATATTTACTGTACTGAAGAGCAATTCGAACAGGAATTTTTGGATGTGGTGAAAATGTATTTGAAGTATTTTGAAATGTTTGGGGTGGAAAAATATGTGATGAGACTTTCTTTACATTCTAAGGAAGGCCTAGGAAAGAAGTATGTTGATGAGCCAGAATTATGGTTAAAAACTGAGGAAATGGTGCGTAAAGCGATGAAAAAATCTGGAGTGCCTACTGTTGAAGTGGCGGATGAAGCAGCTTTTTATGGACCGAAAATTGATGTGCAGGTGTGGAGTGCGATTGGGCGTGAATTTACTTTGGCTACTAATCAAATCGACTTTGCCGTGCCAAAAAGATTCAATTTGAAATATATTGATGCTGATGGGAAAGAACAAACTCCACTTTGTATTCATCGTGCACCGCTGGGGACTCATGAAAGATTTATTGGTTTCTTGATTGAACATTTTGCTGGAGCGTTCCCTGTTTGGTTAGCGCCGGAGCAGGTGCGTTTATTGCCTGTGGCTGAGCCTCATCAGGCTTTTGCGCGTGAATTGTATGGGGAATTGCGAGCGATGGGCGTTAGGGTGAAAATTGATGATAGTAGGGATAGTTTGGGAAAGAGAATTCGTAATTCGGAATTGATGAAAGTGCCTTACATGCTGGTGATTGGGGATAAGGAAATTGGTGGGGAAGGATTGTCTGTGCGGAGTTATAAAACTAAGGAACAAAAAACTGTGGATAAGGCGGAATTTGTGCGGGGGTTGATGGAGGAGATTAAAGAGAGAAAACTGTAAATTGAGGAAAAGCCCTGTCGGAATGAT
>JBOFLO010000065.1:0-5148 GCA_051657905.1 Candidatus Altimarinota bacterium
TGCCGAAAAAGTTGTGGATTTAGTTTTCGATTTATTCGTAAAATTAGGCGCAACTGACGAACAATTGGATTTCCCAATTATTTACGCCATCGGTCGTGAAGGTATCGCTAAATACAATTTTGACGATGAAAGTAAGGATTTATCTCCACTTTTCGATACAGTTCTAAAGCATGTCCCACTTTTCGATGAAAAATTAGAATCAGAACCTCTGCAAATGCAAGTAATGAACCTTAGTTATGACGACTATATCGGTCGTATCGCTATTGGTAGAATTACTAAAGGTAAAGTAAAAACTGGTTCTACTGTAACTGTTTGTAAAGTTGATGGAACTCAAAAAACTGGCCGTGTTACTAAATTATTCATTTTCGAAGGTATTCGCCAAAAAGAAGTTCAAGAAGCTTCCGCAGGTGAAATCGTCGCTTTAGCAGGGTTTGCCGACATTACTATCGGTGAAACAATCGCCGATTCATCAAATCCAGTTGCCTTACCATTGCTACAAATTGACGAGCCAACTCTTTCCATGAATTTCTTGGTAAACAATTCCCCTTTCGCCGGTAAAGAAGGGAAATTCGTTACTACCAGACATATTAAAGACCGTTTAGATAAAGAACTTCAAACTAACGTTGGTCTTAAAGTAGAGCAAATCGACGGAACTGACGGTTATAAGGTTTCCGGACGTGGTGAATTGCATCTTTCCGTTTTATTGGAAAGCATGCGTCGTGAAGGTTTCGAATTACAGGTTTCTCAACCGGAAGTAATTATGAAAACTTCTGAAACTGGCGACAAACAAGAGCCAATTGAACAAGTAATTATTAATGTACCTGAAGAATTTGCCGGTACAGTTATTGAAAAATTAGGTCGTCGCAAAGGTGAAATGAAAGATCTACAAGCTGAAAACGGCATTACTCGTATGGAATACGAAATTCCTACCCGTGGTTTACTTGGTTTCCGTAGTGAATTTATTATGGATACTAAAGGTGAAGGTTTACTTGATCATAGTTTCCTTAAATACGATTCTTACAAAGGAGCAATCGCTCAAAGAAATAATGGTGTATTGATTTCCGCTGAAAACGGAACTGCCGTTGGTTTCGCCCTTTGGAATTTACAAGAAAGAGGTATTATCTTCATTCATCCAACAACTCCGGTTTATACAGGTATGATTATCGGTGAAAATTCTCGTGCTGAGGATTTAGTAGTAAATCCATGTAAAGAAAAGAAATTAAGTAATATGCGTACTAGTGGTGCGGATGAAGCAATTAAATTAATCCCACCTCGCGAAGTTACTTTGGAAACAGCTTTAGAATATATTCAACAAGATGAATTGGTTGAAATCACTCCAAAGAGCATTCGTCTACGTAAAAAACACCTTACAGAAACTGATCGCAAACGTTTCGGAAATAAATAAACTTAATTGACAAACAAGAGCTTATCAGCTTAAATACTGAGGCCTAAAAGAAGCATTAATTACCAACTATGTCTAATAAACACACCAATCATCAACACGGTCTACACACCATGAACGCCACTAGACCAAAGAGCAAATTAAGAAAAAGAAAGAATAAAGCTGGCGCTAAAGTACGTAAAGTAAGCTTACTTGAAGCTTTACATGAAGCTAGATACGGCAAAAAAGTAACAAAAACTATTGTTAAGAAAACTACTGCTCAAAAGGGCGTAGCTAAAAAAGCTAAAGCTGAAAAGAAAGCCGCTAAAGCTCCTGCTACTAAAAAACCAGCAGCTAAAGCCAAGAAAACAGCTACTAAAAAGGCTTAATCTCTCATTTAACATCTCAAAAAACTGCCTCGATTCGTCCAGGCAGTTTTTTATTTGTTCAAAATCTGCCTTTTCATTCCTAATCGAGCCGTTTCACCCTTCGCAAAAAGGCCAAAATATGTTAAAATAACAAGATAAATAA
This sequence comes from Candidatus Altimarinota bacterium, assembly GCA_051657905.1. Taxonomy (GTDB): domain Bacteria; phylum Patescibacteriota; class Gracilibacteria; order UBA1369; family UBA1369; genus JBOFLO01. Next base: position 1,913 of record JBOFLO010000065.1, read on the forward strand.
AAATAAAACTTTTGTATGGGTATCGAACTCGATATAAATCAAACCATTCTTAAATTATTCGTAGCCACTGTAGTGGGCGGAGTAATCGGCTTGGAAAGAGAAAAAAACAAGCAAGCAAGCAAAGAGCATGGACCAATTGGTATACGTACAGAAATTCTTTTTTCTATTTTTGGGGCAATTTCCATTTTACTCAGTCAAATTTCCAATGGTGCAATTTTCTTTTTCTGCTTTTTAACTGCAGTCATCTTCCTCTGCTTCCCGATGATCTGGTCCGTCAAACAAAATTCCCATTTAAATATCAAAACCTCTCTCAGCTCCATCATTGCCTTTTTATTGGGAAGTTTGAGCATGTTAGGTGAAATACGCTTGGCCTTGGTTACAGCTATTGCCGTTACATTGATTCTGTCCATGAAATACGTTTTCACCCGTGCCGCCAGCACTATTTCCTATACTGAAATAATTGACGGTTTAAAATTCATCATTATCGCTTTCATTATCCTACCTTTCCTACCCAATCAAGCCTATGACGTTCAAGTTTTAGCTTATTTGCAAATCGGGCCGGAAATGTTTGTCGACCCAGTCAATATGCTAGCCACTTGCGAACCGGTAGCCTGCGATGTCTTAAATCCCTACCGAATTTGGCTTTTAATAGTAGTTATCTCCGGTATTAACTTCTTAGGATACATTCTGGTCAAAGCATTTGGGCAAAACAAAGGTTACAGCTTTACTGGTTTAATCGGCGGATTTTATTCCAGCACGGTTACTTCTTTGACTTTAAGTTCCATCAGTAAAACTCAAACTCATTTAAAAGCTCCTTTTATAGCTGGTATCACTTTGGCCTGCGCCACCAGTTTTTTCAAAATGTTTATTTTGATCAAAGCTCTAAACAATCAATTATTCGACCGCATTGTACCAGGGATGTTAGCCATGTTTTTCTATTTACTGCTCACGGGCGCATTGGTTTATGCAATTTCCAATCGCAAGCATAAAGAAAGCAAAAAAACTAAAAATTTAGAAAAAGCCTCCAAAAAAATCATCGAAATAAAATCCCCACTTAACTTAGGTAAAGCTTTTAAATTGGCCGCCATAGTTGTGACCACACTTATCTTAGCTAATCTAATTTTAACCTTTGCCGATATTAACTGGTATTACATCTTAGCAGCCTTAATGGCTTTCTTTGCAGTTGATGATCCAATTATCGTTTCCACTTCGGAAATCGCCGGAAAAGCCATCGGCTTGGATGTGGCAAAAAATATTATCCTCGGAGTTATTTATCTAAACATGCTTCAAAAAGTAGCCACCATGTACTTTTTTGGAAATAGAAAATTAACCAAGTCTTTGGCACTCATTTTTGGCGGCCTTCTGCTTGTCACTATCAGCGCTTTGCTATATCTTTAATGCATCTTTAGCCAAGTAGCAGCAAAGTTTTGATGGGCCTTTTCAAAAGAAAAAACAAATCGCATGCGCCGGGCGCTTCTTCCAATCAGCGCAGTAAATTTTTCAAGAACAAAAAAAAGCCTACTGGCCGTATTTCCATTGCCAAAAATAAATCCCCGTACTTAGGCAAAACCATTTTCCCCAAGTTAAAAAAACGCCAGAAAGTTAGGAAAAGTTCCTCCATGATTTTGCCACCAGGCCGACTCAAACCTAGTAATTTTTATTTTCTCAAAAAAATCCTCATTGGCTTGCTTAGTATATTTATTATCGGCGGATTAAGTTACTTTGCCTTTTTCACCGATTTTTTCCTGATCAACGAATATCACGTCTACGAAGATGAAATTGAAATCACCAACAATCTCCCCTTAAACGGCTTAATAACCGACAGCTTAGCCAACGAAAATATCCTGCTTTACAATGACGAAGTATTAAAATTAGCAATTTTAGAACAAAATCCGGAATATGAATTTATCTATATAAACAAAGTTCTCCCAAGCACTATTGAAGTAGAACTGGAAAAATACCCTCAAGCTGCCAATATTTTAAACGAAGTTCGCACTCCGGAAGGCCTTAATCTGGTCAAAAAATTCATTATCAACACCAATGGCTTGATTATCAAAGAAAATGAAGAAAACGCCGAATTACCATATATAAAAATCAGCACCGAAAACTCCTTCCAGCTCAATACTTTACCAATAGAAAGAGACAATCTCGACAAGATTATTAAGTTAATTAACCTCTTTGAGGAGAAATTTGGTATTGAGGTGATTGAGGCCGTTTATTTGAAAAAAGCTCGCGAATTACATCTCCGCACTGCTAAAGAATTCACCGTTTGGCTTGATCTAACCAAGGAAATATTACCGCAAATTGACAAGCTGAAAATGGCTCTACCTAAACTTGATATTTACAATACTCCACTGGACTATATAGACTTAAGAATATCTGGAATTGACGCCGAAAAAGTAATTTTTAAACGTCGCTAATGATTTGGGCATTTTTGGGAATTTTCATCGGAATTATCTTCGGGTTTAGCCTTAATTTCTCTATTCCCGCCGAATTAACCAAATACTCCGCCGTAATCATTATGGGTATTTTAGATGCACTTTTCGGAGCAATTCGTGCTGAAACCACCGACAATCAATTTGACGGCATTATTTTCATCAGCGGCTTGCTTTTCAACATAATTCTCTCCGTAGTAATCACCATTCTGGGCGATAAACTAGGCCTAGACCTCTACCTAGCCGCCGCCTTCGTATTCACCTTCAGAATTTTCACCAATGTAGGTGCCACCCGCCGCAAATTACTGGATGAATACCTAGCCAGCAAAAAGAAAACCTAAATCAGCCAGCCGAAATAAGGGTTTTTGAGCTTAGACAATTGTTTTTTAGGCGTTTTTTTGGTATAATTTACTTAAATCAAAAATTTAAACAAAAATACCAATGTCCAAGTCGTCTAAAATTGCGCTGCTCAAAGAAATCCTGGAAAGCGCTGAATCCTCCATCCGTTCGGCCAAACAAATGCTTAATGAAATCATTGGGCAAGACGGTACTTCTCAATTTGCCAAAATGGCCGAGAAAGTTGGTTCCGCCAAAGTTCATGAAGGACAACAAATCATCATTGAAGGTGTTTTTGATGGCCAAAATATGGTTGGACCGGACAAAAAAGTTTATTCCGTTCCTGCTAACTACGCTTCAAAATCTAAGCTAGTACCTGGTGACATTCTAAAACTTACCATCACTGAAGATGGAACTTTCCTTTACAAACAAATCGGTCCGGTCGAAAGAAAGAAAATCGTTGGT
>JBOFLO010000066.1:0-1334 GCA_051657905.1 Candidatus Altimarinota bacterium
CACCCCCATGAAAATCGTCAACATCATCCTCAAAGTTCTCCTTTGTTTGCTTATGGTAACACCAATTCTTGGCGCTACCGGCATGTTCCCAGCTCCTGACGCCTCTTATTACAACACTCCTCAAGCCTTCAGCTTCATCCAAATGATCATGGGTGGATATATCACTTACACTATGGCCGCCGTCTTCGCCGCTGCCATTGTTTTGATTATCATGAGCCGCACCGCTTTAGCTGCCCTTTTGATTTTGCCAATCACTGTTAACATCATCGGCTTCCACGCTTTCTTGGACGGCGGTTTACTAACTCCAGGTGCTATCATGGGTAATATTCTTTTAGTTTTGAATGTTTACTTCCTTTGGTATAGCAGAAAAACTTACGCTCCTCTTTGGAAAAATAAGAACTAATTATCTCCATGATCAATCCGAAAGATCCCCAAGCAATTCAATTTCTCCAACAACATAGCGGCCTCGTAATCTCCACTGTCTCCAAAGACAATATCCTGGAGGCCGCCTATGTTTTTTATGCTCTCAATGAACAGTCCGAATTACTTATTCTGACTGACAAATCCACCCAAAAATATCTCAATATTCAAAGCAACAAAAACGTCGCCTTCGTGGTAACCGATGAAAAAAATCTGCTTACTTTGCAAGGAAATGGCGAAGCATCAGAAATATTAAATGCCAATGAAAGTATCGCCGCCTTTGATGCCTTAATAAAAGTCATCACCAAACAAATCGAAAACTGGCCACCCCCAGCCGGCAAACTACAAGACACAGGCCTCGCCATCCTAAAAATCACCCCAACCTGGCTCCGCCTCCGCAACTACTCCAACTCCAAAGATATTCTCTAGGAAACTAGGAAAGCAACACCCCTCCATCCACCACAATCTGCTCTCCAGTCATATAAGAAGACATATCGGAAGCTAAAAACAGGGCAGCTTTTCCAATATCATCAGCCTCCCCCATTCTCTTCATCGGAATTTTATTCAACATCGCCTCCAAACTTTTTGCCGCAGCACTAGCATTTTGATTAGCATCCGGCTGCTGCATTTCCGCCACACCAGGTGTAGCAATCGCCCCCGGCGCAATCGCATTAATCCAGATTTTATGCGGTGCAAATTCTAAAGCACTATTTTTTGTAAACCCCCAAACTGCATGTTTGGAACTATCATAATGCGCCAAACCAACCATCGACGGATGAAGCGCATCAATAGAAGTAATATTAATAATTTTCCCACCTTTGCCCTGCTTAACCATTTGCTCAGCGGCATATTTCGTACATAAAAACACCCCTTCCAAATTAACCGCAATAACTTTCTCAAAATCCTCCTTAGTC
>JBOFLO010000067.1:0-3486 GCA_051657905.1 Candidatus Altimarinota bacterium
GGTAAAAGAATAACAATTTCCATTTTCCTTTAGCTATTGCCTGTTCTTCAATCTCGCCATCCGCTCCTAATTTATCGGTTAAATTAATAGTTTCTAACTGACCATTGAAATAACCTTTCAAAGCCAAATTATTAGGTAAACTTTCACCAACTCCTAAACTATCAATTTTTTCCGCCTCCACTCTCTGATTCAAAACATCCTCCACTAATAATAATTTTTGATCATCCTCAAATCCTTCAAAAGCTAATTGTCTGCGGAAATATTCATTTTCTCCCTGAAATTTTTCAGTTTTGAAAATGATTTTCACTCCATTTCCTAAAACTTCATATTTAATTGATTCAGGTAAAATTGCACCATTCGCTCTAGTAAATTCATCCCAAAAAGCAGTCGCATCTTCCAAATTCATTTCCACTCCATCTTCTAAATTATTATAAAAAACGTAGCTTTCAGAAACTGCGCTTTCTTGATATCCATCTTTCATTAACTGTTCAGCAGCTAATTTCAAAAATTCTTTATGAGATCTTAAATCATCTCCTGGAATCATTTCCACATGTGCTTCAGATTCATGTTGCTCAATTCCCACTACCGCTTCTTGCATTCCATCCGTCGGTTTAGTGAATTTTTCGTAGGTGTACCAAACTCCGAAAATAATTACCACCATTAGGGCGATAATTAATAATTTATATCCAAATTGTTGATGTTTTTTGGCAATTGACAGTCTTGGCATTTTGCTTGATTAAAGAACTAATCCACCTTAGCAAAATTATCCAATTCTGACAATTTTTAATATTTTTCCAAATAATTTTCCAAGCTTCTCCTCTTTCAATACAGCAAAACTATCCTGACTATATGCCTTCCTCAATTCAATTCCACCCAAATATTTCAATTTCTCTGCATCAAAAAATTGTTCAGCTGCCGCATCTCCAAATATTTCCCCCTGCATATTTTCAATCACCCCAACCACTTCCACCCCCAGCGATCTACACATTTCCAAAGATTTTGCTGTATCCATCAAGGCGCTTGGCTGCGGAGTAGTAACTAAAATTACTGCATCCGGCTTCAATAAATTAAATAAAGTTAAAGGTGCATCTGAAGTTCCCGGTGGTAAATCAATCACCAACAAATCCAATTCCCCCCAATTACTATCATGCAACAATTGCTCTATCGCCCTTGCCAGTATCGGCCCTCTCCATAAAATAGGCTGATTCTCTTTATCCAAAACCCCCGCCATCGAAATAACTTTAACTCCTTCAGCAACTTGAGGCTCAATTTTTTTCTGAGCATTAGCAGTCAAACGCCCCGTCAAACCAAGCTGCTTTGGAATATTTGGACAATCAATATCCAAATCCAATAACCCTACTTTCACACCCTTTTCCGCCGCCTTCAACGCCAAACTAATCGCACAAAAAGTTTTCCCCACCCCGCCCTTCCCCGAATGCACAGCAACAATCTTTTTAACCCCGCCCGGCCGCCCTTTCCTTAACCCCGTCGAAGCCGAAAAATCACTCTCATACCCCTCTTTCAACCCACTAATTTTGGGCCACTCCACTTCGAGCCCGCTAGCCTTAGCCAAATTGTTCAACAAAATTTGTAAAGGAACTTTATTGGCCTGAGCAATTTCCACCAAAGTTTTCTTTTCCTCGCCCTTGGCAATTTTTATACCCAGACTATTAAAAATCTCTTCCGTCTGTGGAAAATTTTCCAAAACAGTATTCACTTTTTCAATACCCCGTAATTTTTTAATATTTTTTGCCATCAATAATTTTACAGTTTGCCCATTTAAAACATTTTCTACCAAGTTTTGCAACGTCACTCTTATTAACTTGCTTGGAAAAACCTCCGGAATTCACTAATATAAAAGCAATTTAATCAGCATTTTTACATGAAAATCTTTAACCCAAATACTGGGCAAGTCAAAGAATACTCTGCAGGATTCTTAGTATTTAGTGAATTCGACGGCGAACGTCGCTATCTTATCCTTAAGTACCCAGGAGGCCATTTTGATTTTGCCAAAGGGCATTTGGAGCAGGGCGAAAATAATTTGGAAGCTGCTCATCGCGAATTAACTGAAGAAACCGGTATTTCCGAAATAGAAGTAATTCCAGGTTTTGAAGAAAAAATCACTTATAATTTCCGACGTGGGCGCACTCCCGTTAAAAAAACAGTAACTTTTTTCTTAGGACGAACTTCGCAACAGGAAGTCAAAATATCCCATGAGCACCACGATGCATTCTGGATGAATTTTAACGATGCCTTAGCTAAAGTCACTTTCGATAACGCCAAAAACATTCTTTCCAAAGCGGAAGAATTTTGCCTAAAACAATAATTATAAATTAAATAACCAAAATAAAATTCCATGAAAATTACTTATAAAAGAAAAGTTGACGTTAAAGATCAACTAATTCTTCTTCCTTTAACTGAGGAACTTAATAATTTTCCAGCTCCTCTTCAAAACATTCTCAAAAACCCTCAATTAAAAAAACGCTTCTTAGGCAAAAAGGGACAAAAAGCCGAAGTTTTTTTCGCCGACAAAAAGTTCTCAGCACGCATTCTACTCTGGGGACTAGGTAAAAAACCGGATTTAAATTCCACCTTAATTCGCGGACAATTTGCTTTGGCTATCAAAGATTTACGCTCATCCGAATTAGGTGATTTAACCGTCATCGTCGACCCTGCTCTCAAGCCATATTTGCAAGCCATGGGCGAGGGGATTGGCTTAGGCAATTTCCATTCAGCCAAATACAAAACCGGACAGGATTTAGCTGACTCAGAAAAGAAAATCGTTTCCAAACTAAACTTAGTTGCACCGACTTGGTTGGGTGCTGATAAAGTATATATTGCAGATGGTTATAAAATCGCCAGCGCTGTTAATTTTGTCCGTGAATTAGTCAATGCTCCGTCTAATATAGTAAATGTTGATAAAATGGCTGAGTACGCCGTCGATATTGCTAAACAAAATAAATATAAAATTACCGTTTTAGATAAGAAGCAATTAGAAAAGCATAAAATGGGTGCTCTATTGGCTGTTAATCGCGGCTCCGAACATCATGCCAAAATGGTTATTATGGAATATTTGCCATTAGGAAAAAAACAGGAACCGGTAGCTTTAATCGGTAAGGGTGTGGTTTTTGATACTGGTGGCGTGAATATTAAGCCAACCATGGGCTTGGATTGGATGAAAATGGATATGGCCGGCGCTGCAGTAGTTCTGGGCGTATTTAGCCTTCTCAAAGAATTAGATATTCAACAAAATGTTGTGGGGATTTTTCCTCTAACCGACAATGCCGTCGATGCCACCTCTCTCAAGCCAAGCGACATCATCACTTCCTACTCCGGTAAAACTATTGAAATTGGCAATACCGACGCTGAAGGCCGTTTAATTTTGGCAGACGCAATTTCCTATGCAGTTAAAAATTACTCCCCAAGCTCCATTGTCGACTTAGCAACCCTCACAGGAGCATGTATGGTCGCCCTAGGCGATCATTA
>JBOFLO010000068.1:0-13422 GCA_051657905.1 Candidatus Altimarinota bacterium
AGTTTAGATTGGGGAAAATCTTGGACTAGGGTGATGAGGGCGGGAGCGGAAGGGTTGGGGGTGGGTAATTGGGCGGGGGTGGCGGAGCGGACGCGTGGGCCGGTGGAAGGTTTTGCTTCAGGGAAGACTATTGAGCTGAGGGATTCCTGAAAAATTCCTGGACGGAAAGTTTGAGGGTCGAGGGAGAGATGGAAAATTTCGGCGGAATTGTTGCTGAAGGCGAAAAAACGGCCGGAGCGAATAGGTAATACGGCTGGTTGGTCTGGTTTGTCTAGGCTGTAGAGAAAAATATTTTGGCCGTTATCCAAAATTAATTTGCTTAAGTCTGGGCTGATTTGAAAAGCGATAGTAGTGGGTTGGGAACGGATGATTTGGGCGAGGGAATTCCATTGGGCGGAAGTAGCGTTTAAATTAAGTGAATTTAAATTACTTTCTAAAGTTAAACTGCTGGAATTATCCGGAAACTGTAAATTGGCGGGATTCCAAACTCCGCTTAAATTAACGGTCGGGACGGCTTGGAATTGTAAATCCAGATTACTGATTTGATTTAAATTGATGGTAAATTCTTGAGTTTGATCGATGAATTCAGACTTTTGAATAATTGCCGAATAATTTCCTGGTGCAAGGCGAATGGAGCAGGGAGACATCTCACAATTAGTGGCTTTGCCATTATCAATAATTACGGAAAATGGAGCAGAGCCTGTGACTGATAAGCTGCCATAATTGAAAAATGAAGTGAAAATTAAAAGTGATGCTCCAAGCAAAATCACCACACTTAAAAGTATGATTTTTAGGCGAAAGGAGATGGTTGGGATTTGGAAATTAAGAGGCATTATTCCGAAAAAATATTTTTTAAATGTTTGATTTTGGCCTGAGTAGGTTGAGTTGCACTGTCCCAGTGTATAACCAGTAAATCAAATTGTAAATCAAAGGGCAGTGCCGAGTGACGGTTGCGGAAAATAAAATGGCGAGCGGCATGCTGAAGAAGGCGTTGCTGGCGAAGGGAAATTTGCTCATCAGCTTCAGATATTGGGGTTGAGGAGCGGCGAGTTTTGATTTCAAAAAAGATTAAGCGCTGATTGAAAATAGTGATTAAATCAATTTCGCCGCCACGGATGCGGAAATTGTTTTGAATTATTTGATAACCTTTTTCAATTAAAAAATGTTGGGCTAAAAGTTCTCCCACTTTGCCCAAATGATGTTGTGATAAATTTTTTATGGGAAAATGTAATGAAAAGGTAAAACTGACTAGTCATAATTTAGAAGATTGCTGTTAAATTTTTATAAAATAAGTTTAAACTTTAGCTGAAATGTTTTTGGGGAGTTTGGGGATTTTTTTAAAAATTTGGATTTTAAATGGAAAGTAAATTACGTGTACCACCCAATTCACTGGAAGCGGAAAGAGCTGTTTTAGGCTCTTTATTAATCGATAAAGAAGCGATTATTAAAGTAGCTGATTTGATTGGAGCTGATGATTTTTATCATGATGTGCATGGGTTAATTTATCGAGCGATTACAGATTTGTATGAAAAAAGATCGCCGATTGATTTGTTGACTACCAAAACTATTTTGGAAGATAGAAAACAATTGGAAATGATTGGTGGAGCTAGTTATTTGGTGCAATTGACCAATGAAGTTCATACATCAACGCATATTTATAATTATGCTTTGATTGTTAAGCAGAAATCGACTTTGCGCAGATTGATTAGGGCTGGGGATTTGATTACCGGGCTTGGATATAATCAGGAAGAGCCTTTGGAATTATTATTGGAACAAGCGGAAAAAGCTTTGTTTGGAGTTTCTCAGGCAAGTATTAAGGATAAATTCGTGCATATTAAGGAAATTCTTAATGCCACTTATGACAAAATTACGGAATTGCATGATCCGGCTACTCAGGATAAATATCGTGGGGTGCCGACTGGATTTAAAGATTTGGATCATTTGTTAACTGGTTTTCAACCTTCGGATTTGGTTATTCTGGCGGCTCGTCCGGCTATGGGTAAAACCGCTTTTGCTTTGAATATTGCGCAGAATATTGCTAAATCGGGGCGCAGTGTGGGGATTATTTCTCTGGAAATGAGTAAGGAGCAGTTGGTGGAAAGAATGTTTAGTTCATTGTTGCAGGTGGATTCCTGGAAAATTAAATCGGGGAAATTGAGTGAAGAGGATTTTATGAGAATTGGTTCGGTGATGGATGAATTGTTTGGTTTGAAAATTTTTATTGATGATTCGGTGGGGAATTCGATTGTGGAATTGCGTTCTAAGGCACGAAGACTACAGATGGAACATGGTTTGGACTTTATCGTGGTGGATTATTTACAATTGATGACGGTGAGTGGAAGTGGCGGAAATATGAATAATCGTGTGAATGAAATTTCGGAAATTTCTCGTTCATTAAAGTCGCTGGCGCGTGAATTGCGTGTGCCGATTTTGGCTTTGTCGCAGCTTTCCCGTGCGGTGGAAATGCGTCCGTCGAAAGTTCCTCAGCTATCCGATTTGCGTGAATCAGGTGCGATTGAGCAGGATGCGGATGTGGTGATGATGATGTATCGTGAGGATTATTATGAAGAAGATACGGACAGAACTGGTATTACGGATATTTTCATTCGTAAACATAGAAGTGGGCCAGTAGGGCGTGTGGAATTGGCGTTCAAGAAAGAACAGTTGAAATTTTATAGTATGGAGAAGTCTCGGAGTTATGAGGGGTTTGATGAGTAAGACGGAAATTGATTAATTCAATCTCTGAACTACAGTTATTTCCCGATCGCTGAGGATGTTGCCGTGGGTGTCACGGAGGTTTTTTAGGCGTACGGAGTAATGTTCCTCCGGTTGATTGGTTTGGCCGTTTAAATAGAGATGGACGTCTTTAGAAGTGGTTTCTACTCGGCGGATGGAAAGTTGGTCGGTTTTTGGGTTGGCTTTGTTTAAATCGGTGACTTGGTAGCTGAAAGGGTCGGAGGCGAAATCCTGGTTTAAGTCTTCGTTAAAGTGGAGGGAGATGTGATTTAATTCGGTGTTTTGTTGGAGGATTAGGCGTGGGGGAAGTTGATCAGGGAGAATTTCTAAATTTAATTGGAGGTCTTTGGTGATTTTTCCTTGGAAATAAGCGATGTTTTCTAGGGGCTCGAAATCATCGGAGTTGATGCGATAGCCGCGCGGGGCTTCGACAATTACGGTGTAGTAATCGTTGGTTCCGGATTGTTTGGTTAGATAAAGTGAATATAGATTTTCTTGAATTACCTCTGGAGAAAGCTCAAAAGTTTTGGCGATGATTTTGCTTTGGCCAGGATTTAATTTGATGATTTCGTCCTCTGGTTGTTCTTCAAAAGGGTGTTTGAAGAAACGGAAATAACCAGTGTAAGGGCCGGAGAAAGGGATATTTTCAATACCGAAATGAGTTACTTCTACTGTTAATTCGGCCTGAGCATTTTCATCGCCTTGCAAAGCAGCCTCGGAAATTTTTACTTTGTAGGTGATATTTCTTTGTAAATAGCGATCGGATTTCATACCGCCTAAATTGGCTTCGGTAACGGCTAAGAAATCTTTGAGGGATTGGCTGCCGTCTGTGGTTAAAGTGGCCGGCCAGGCGCCGCCCCAGCGATTTTTAATAATGAATTCCTGGAGTTTGGTGTCGCGGAAATAGAGTTGTAAATCTTTTTGGGCGAGGGCCAAGGTGATGGTGTCGGAAACTTTGCGGAGTTTGAAAGGATTGAAAAGAATTTTTTTGATTAATTGATTAGCCAATGGTTTGAGAATTGATTTGCGATTAGCTAAAGATTCGACATTGTGGCGATCGACATCGTTGACGGAATTGGTGATTTCTTCGAAAAGATTTTGTGAATTGAGAATTTTTCCTTCAACTTCGACAGGTCCAACGGCATCCAATAAGTCGCTGAGTAAATTGAAATTCACGGAGAAAACGCCGTCGATTTTGGCGCTGGGATTATTGATTTGATAGAGACGAATTAATTCTTCAGAGGAGGAAGGAAAATCGGGATTAAAATTACCGTCGCGGAAGGTGTAGCCTTTGTACCATTGGTCGGCGAGGAGTTCTTCCATTGGGTAAGGGCCTTTTAAATATTCGTGATCGTCGACGGTGCCGTAAACGTCTTCGATTTCGATTTTAGTGGGGAAACCGGATTGGAATTGGAGATTGGCGAAGGAGGAGATGAAGCCGCCGGTGGGGCGTAGTTCGTAATTGTTTTGGAAGAGGACTAGGTAATTTTTTTGGGCGAAAGGGAAACCTGTTATGGAAGGGGCGTAAGGGAAAAAAACTCTTAAACCTCCAGCTACAGAAACGATAAAAGTTAGGATAAAAAAGAGAATGGCGGAAATAATCAGCAAGGGTTTGTGATTTTTTTTGAGGAATTGCCAGAATTTACTATAAATTTTCGGGCGGGCGGTTTTGGCCATTTATTTTTTTGCAGATTTTTTGGAGTCGTTTTTAGAAGCGGCGGGAGCGTCTTCGTGAAGTGGCTTCATAATTGGGAAAAGAACGGTGTCTTTTAAATTATCCTGATTAGTTAAAAGCGCGGTGATACGGTCAATACCCATACCCCATCCACTCATTGGCGGCATACCGTGTTCCATTGCATACAGATAATCTTCATCCATTGGCATAGCTTCTTCATCTCCGCCGGCTTTGGCGTCGGCTTGGCTTTCTAAACGTGCGCGTTGATCCAATGGATCTACTAATTCTGAATAGGCATTAACAATTTCCCAGGTATTTAAAAGTAATTGGAAAGTGTCGGCTAAGCGAGGGTCTTGATCGTTACGGCGAGCTAGCGGTTTAGTGTCAACCGGATGTTTGATTACGAAACATGGTTGAATTAAATGTGGACGGGAAACTTTTTTATAAAGAGCGTCACATAAATTTCCATAACCGAGTTTTTCAGCTTTTTCAATTTTAATGCCTTTATCTACTATGGCTTTTAGAAGGGCTGGGGCGTTGGCATAGTGTTCAAGAATATCGATGCCGGAATCTTTTTTAATTAGTTCAGCGAATTCTAAACGTGGCCAAGGTTTGGAGAAATCAATTTTTTGATAATTGCCTTCGCGATCAGTTAATTCAATTTGTTCAGTGCCAAGCAAAGTTTTGACCATATGCTTAATCAACTTTTCAGTGAAATCCATGTTGTCTTCGAAATTCCAATAAGCGACGTAGTATTCCAACATAGTAAATTCCTGCAAATGGCTTGGATCAATGCCTTCGTTGCGGAAACATTTGGCGAATTCATAAACTCTTTCGTAGCCACCAACTACGGCGCGCTTGAGGTAAGTTTCTGGGGCGATGCGTAAATACATCGGGATATCGAGAGCGTGGTGATGGGTGGAGAATGGTTTGGCGGCGGCGCCGGAGGCGACGCTGGTTAGAATTGGAGTTTCAATTTCCTGGAATTGATGTTCATCTAAATAATCGCGAATGATGCGAGTTAAATGTGAGCGGAAAAGTACATTGCGGAAAGCCTGTTCATTGGTAAGGATATCCAAATAACGGTAGCGGTAAATGCTTTCCTGATCTTGCAAACCGTGGAATTTTTCCGGTAAAGGTCGAAGTGCTTTAGAAAGGAAAGTGAAATCTTTTACCAATAAAGTAATTTCACCATGTTTAGTGATGAACAACTCCCCTTCTACACCGACAAAATCTCCCAGATCGATTTTTTTGAGTAATTTATATTTTTCAGCGCCTAAGAAATCCTGCATAAAACAGATTTGCAGACGGCCAGAAAAATCTTTTAAATGAGCAAAAGTTAATTTGCCATGCGGACGAAGCAACATTAAGCGTCCTGATAATTTAATTTCTGCATTAGGACTGGCAACAATCTCCTCCAATTGACGAGGAATGGTTTTTTGTCCGAATTCTTTAGCTTCCTGAGTGCTGTGAGTGCGTTGATATTTTTCAGCAAAAGGAATTACACCAGCATCTTTTAATTCTTGTAATTTGCGTTTGCGTTCAGCAAATTCTGACAAGGGATTAGCGGGAGGATTGGTAGGATTGTTGTTACTGGCTTGAGACATCGGAAGGCAAATTAATAAATTTCGGAGACAGGCCAAAATATGCCTGAAAATGCAGTTATTATCAAGGCTTAGATGATGGTGATGATCAGCCCGGCCAGTAAGGGTATGATTAAATTATCATCAAGATATTTAGTGAGTTTTTCCGGGAGGAAAAGCTCGACCAGAAGGGCGATGAAGGAGGCGGAGAAGGCTTTGAAATAATCGACGAAGAAGAGGGCGCAGAGGGTGGAAACTACGATGGCGATGATGGTTCCTTCGAGTTTTTTTGGTCCGGAAAAAGGTAAAACGGTTTTGCCGAAATAGCGGCCGAATAAATGTGAGACGGAGTCGCCGACGGCCATAATGGAAATGGCGGCAAGGGCTGTGTCTAAAGGGAAAATCAAGACGGTTAAATAGGATCCTAAAACCATAAAGAAAGACCCTTTGCCGGGGAAAGTTCGCAGGTCTTTTTCGCGTTCAAATAATGAGAGTAATTTGTGGAAAAAAGGGAATTGCCATTTTCTTTGCATGAGAGAAAACAGCCCGCCGATAATTAAAATATACAGCAAACCGGTGGCATTAATCAGGCCTAATCTTAAAAGAAAAACTATTAACAAACCTACAAATAAATGGGCAATTTGGCGGCGCAATTCTAGTTTATCGCGGTAATGACTGAGGAACCATTGGGTTACTTGATATTTGTTTTCATAGTAAAGAATGGTTTTGGAAGTGACGAAGCCGATGATGGCGCCCATTAAAATATCGGAAAAATAATGTACACCTAAGTACGGGCGGCTGAGAGCAATTAAAATTATCAGTATGTAAGCAAAATATTTCTGCCAGTTGCGACTGAAAAGTCTGGGAACGAAAGGCAGGACGGCAAAACAAAAGGCGGTGTGAAGGCTGGGAAAGGAGAAACCGCTGGCTTGGGTGAGGGGGATTGTGGCTACCTCTACGGCAAAGTAGGGGCGGGGAATTTGGAAAATTAATTTGATTAAATAACTGATTTCAAAAGCGAAAGCGCAGCTGATGATAATTAAAACTAAGAGTCGGAAGCGTTTGTAATAGAGAAGAAGTCCGGTTAATAACACCGAGAAAAATAATAAGCCGAAATCGGTGAGGTAGAGCATCAGGCCGTCGAGGGCGGAAAAACGTAAGCCCACTCCCCTTCTCAGCAAGGCGTCGTCGTAAAAAAAAGTGATCAGCAATAAAATCATGGCCATGGCAATAGTGCTTTTTTCCATTGATTGGAAAATTCCACGATTTTGATTGAGGGTTTTGGACATAAAAAGAAAAAACTGCTGGAATTTTAACAAAAAAGTTTGAAAATAAATAGCAGGGTTGAAGGAGGAAGGGGAAATATTGCTCAAGTAGCATAAATAAGCTAAGATGTCCGGGATTTAAAACAGAGCAAATGGCCGAGAATTTCAACAAATTGGGGAAATATAAAAATTTTGTTTTTGAAAGCTATAATTTTGATCGTGCTTCAGGAAAGCTGAGTTTGAATTATAGTTTGGATGAGGAAGTTTTTTTTGAAGAGATTGTGCTGTTTAATTTGGCTGAAGTGGAATGGGATAATGTTGATGAAGCTAGCTTGGAAAAGGCTTTGCAGGCTTTTCATTTGATGGCAGGAATAAGTTATTATAAGGCTTATTGTCCGGAGAAAATGATGATTAAAACGGGCGATTTGAGTCAGAAACAAGCGGAATTTTGGAATAATTTATATACGAAAGGTTTGGGGGAATTTTTTTATCAGAATCAAATAAAGTTTGATGGGTTGGTGAATTTTCCCAGTAGTGTGGGGGCGGTAGGGGCGGCTCGGGAATTGCTATTTAGTGACAAAGCGTTGTTGCCGATTGGGGGTGGGAAGGATTCTTTGGTTAGTGCGGAAATTTTGTTGGGGGGCGGAATTGATTTTGATTTATTTAGTTTGAGAGATAGTGATCCGATTAGGGAAACTGCGGAAATTTTGGGTAAAAAAAGATTGATTGTGGGGAGACAGATTTCGCCGAAATTATTGGAATTAAATGCTGAGGGGGCGCTGAATGGACATGTACCGATTACGGCTTATATCTCGTTTTTATTGGTGATTTGTGCGATTATTTACGATTATAAAAACATTGTTTTATCTTTAGAAAAATCGGCTAATTTTGGACAGATTTATTATGGTGGAATTGATATTAATCATCAGTATTCCAAGAGTGAACAATTCGAAGAGGATTTTAATGAATATGTGCGAGAAAATATTGTGATTGGATTAAATTATTTCAGTTTGTTGCGTGGTATGTATGAAATAAAAATTGCAGAAATTTTTGCCAAAAGCGCGAATGTGGAGAAGTATTTACCGCATTTTGCCAGCTGCAATAAGAACTTTAAATTAGATGGCAGTAAGCCGAAAACACGCTGGTGTGGTGAATGTCCGAAATGTGTTTTTGTATGGACGATACTATCCCCTTTTCTGGAAAAATCGGTGCTTGTAAAAGTGTTTGGAAAAGATTTGTATGCGGATGAAAATTTATTGGAATTATTTGAGGAATTATTGGGAATTCGAAATATTAAACCTTTTGAATGCGTGGGCACTCCCGAGGAAATGGAATTGGCGATGTGGAGAGTATGCGAGAAAAGTGAATATAATGGTGAAGTAATTTTGGAGATGTTTGAAGAAAAGGTTATTAAACAAATGAAATTGGATGAAGCTGAATTGACCAAACAAACAATGCAAATTGGAAAAAATAAATTTATTCCGGAAAATTTAGAAAAATTATTAGAGAAATATCGATAAATAGAAATGAAAATTAATCAATTAAAAGGAAAAAAGGTAGCAGTGATTGGACTAGGCAAAGAGGGCTTGGCGAATTTGAAATTGTTGATTAAAGCGGGGACGGCCGAGATTGGTTTATTTGATCAGAAAGGGCAAAAGGAGCTTGGGGAGGAATTGGTGGAATTAGCTAATAAAGCGAGCAGTGATGGGGGCGTGATTAATTGGCATTTGGGTGAAAATTATTTGGCTGAAGTGGATGGATATGAAATTATTTTGAAATCTCCGGGGGTGAGTCCGAGGCAGGAGGATATACAAAAGGCTTTGAAAAAAGGGGTGGAATTAACTTCTGCGACAAAAATATTTTTGGCGAATATTAAAGGTAAAGTGATTGGAATTAGTGGTTCTAAAGGGAAAAGCACCACTTCAACATTAATTTATGCTTTTTTGAAAAAGTCCGGAAAAGATGTTGAGTTGATTGGAAATATTGGTAATACATCGCTGGATTATTTGGATAAAGATAATGCGGAAAAATTATATGTTTTTGAATTATCAAGTTATCAATTGGAAGATTTGGGGGAGGGACAATTGGATGTGGGAGTGCTGGTGAGTTTTTTTCCAGATCATTTGGATTATCATGCGGGAGTGGAAAATTATTTTGAAGCGAAGATGAATTTAACTCGAGCAGTAAAAGATAATGGCTTGCTGGTTTATAATGGCAATAATGAAAAAATCCGGAAATTTGTGAAAGAGGAGAAAATAAAAGTGCAGAAAAAAATCGATTTTTTGCCAAATGATATGAAGGAAATATTGGAAAAAATCTGGGATGAAAATTCAACTGAAATTAAATTGCGAGGAGGGCTTGTGCTGAATAGAGAGAAAATTTTATTGAAGGGGAAACATAATTTGGAAAATATTTTGGCGGCGGTGGAAGCGGTGAGAGAATTTGGCGTGAACAATGAAAATATTTTGGAAGTGTTGGCGGAATTTAAAGGGCTTGAGCATAGATTGGAAGAAGTGGGTGAATTTAAGGAAATTTTGTTTGTTGATGATGCGATTTCGACTACTCCAGAGTCGACGATTGCGGCTTTGAGAAGCTTTGAAAAAGTGATTGGAACAATACTACTGGGGGGGATGGAAAGAGGTTATAAATTTGATGAATTAGCTAAAGAATTAGCGAGTAAACAGGTGAAGAATTTGATTTTATTTCCGGAAACTGGGGAAAAAATTCAAAAGGCGGTAGTGAATTTGGGTGAGCAAAATTATCAGCCAAATTATTTTTTTGTCAGTACAATGCAGGAGGCGGTGGAAATAGCTTTTGCTAAAACGGAAAAGGGTCAGATTTGTTTATTGTCCAACGCATCGCCGAGTTATAATCTTTTCAAAAATTTTGAAGATAAAGGGAATCAGTTTAAAGAAATGATAAAAAAGCTGGGAAATATTTGATTTAAGCGATTTTTTGAATAAAATTGTTAAAGATGTTTAAAAAAGTTTTCAAAAATGTGAATGCGCTAATGATCAGCTTTATCTGTGCTGGTTTGTTTATTGGCTTATTGGTTTCGGCGCAATTTCAGAGTTCGGTGGTGGCGAATTCTTTTTTGATTGATGAAATTAATGCGCAGAAAGAATTGTTGAGTAGTTTTGATCAGGATAGAAAATTATTAAAAGCGCGAATTGCTAATTTGAGAATGCAAATTGAGGAAGGGCGAAAAACGCTGGAACAGACGAGTCAAAATAGCAATTTTCAAGTGTTGGAAGGTTTGAAGGCGCAAATTGGTTTAAATCAGTTAAGAGGGGCGGGGGTGAAAATTAATTTACAGGAAGGTGAAGCTGTGGGAGCTGATCAGGAAGCTAATTTATTGCATGCAGCGGATTTGAGAGATTTGGTGAATTTGTTGAGAGCGGCGGGGGCGGAAGGAATCAGTATTAATGGACAGAGAATTATTGCTTCGACAACCATAAATAGTTTGGGGAATTCGATTATGATTAATCGAGTTAAGGTGAATGCCCCTTACGATGTGCAAGCTATTGTTAGTTTGGAAACTTTATCTAGAAATCTCAATGAAAGAGAATTATATCCAGATTTGTTTGATAGAATTAAAGCTCAAAAAGTTAATTTTAAAGTTGATAAGTTAAATCTAGTTACGCTGCCGATTTATGATGGGGATTATTTAATTAATTATGCCAAAGCCAAATTACAATAAGAGAAATTTAGCATTAGGCATAACTGGCTTGATGATGGGAGTTTTGTTTGGTTTGCAATCAAAATCTTTTGTGGATTCCGTGTCTTATAATCGTGAAAATCAAAGTAATGTGTTTAAGGAAATTCAAATTGTGAAGGAAAGTAATGATAATTTGCGGTTGGAGGTGGCGGATTTGGAAACCGGTTTGGCGAATTCCAGTGATCAAGAAGCGGCTTTGGAAAATATTAAAAAGGAAATTGAGAAATATAATATTTTGCTTGGGAATATTGAAATTGAAGGTCCGGGGATAGTTATGCAAATAAATAAGAATCTGGAAATTATTTGGTTTAATGATTTGGTGAATGAGCTTTATTCAGCGGGGGCGGAAGTGGTTAGTATCAATGGATTCAGACTGAATGAAAGATTGAGTGGGTTTGATAATATGCCGAATGGGCAGATTTTATTGGGAGGGGAAATTTTATCTGCTCCTTATGAAATCATAGCAATTGGAGATAGTGAAAATATGTTTAAGGCTTTAACACAGGCTGGAGGAATTATTGAAAGAATCAATAATTATAAATTAGAGAATATTGTGGAAGTGGTTGAACAAGACAATTTGCAAATGGCCAAAAGCACTATGGAAAGTTTCTAATTATAGGGGCGGGAAAAGAACCCAGAGTGGTTGAAGTAAAAACAAAATTACCAGAATAACCAAAAAGACTTTTTTGCTGACTTTTTCTTCTTCCAAACGAGTGCTAACGTGAATTAATTCGTTTTCTTTGCTATTTAGCGTTTGAGTGAGAGTTTCAGTATTGGCTTCGATTTGAGTGAGTAGATTTTCCAATTGATCACGTTTGTCTTTTTCAGCGGCTAAGGCCTTTTTAAATTCCAAAAGTGGAACGGTTTCCTTCAATGCTCCCTCCAACTGTCCAACGCGGTAATTAGCGGCCTCCAAACGCTCCTGTTTGTTCTTTAATTCGTCCTGAGCTTCTTCATAAAGCTTTTGGTAAATGGCATGATCGGTTTCATTGGAATTTTGTTTGAGAACTTCCAGTTCAGCATAATCCCCTACTTCGGATTCAGACTCGGATTGAGCTTTTGTTTCGGAAGATGGAAATTTATTAAGTGGGCGTCCCCTTTCCAAATTGAAATCCGGGATGCTTTGGCTGCTGTCTTCCAAGGAATCAGTACTTAAATGTTTCTTTTCTAAGAAGTTTTTCAAATCATTGGAACGAATAAAAATTCTTCCGCCAATTTCTTTTTTAGGTAGCACTCCCCTGCTGATGTAACGGTCGATGGTGCGAATGGAAACGCGTAGAATGTCGGCTGCTTGTTTTCGATCTAAAACTTTCATATTAATTTTGGTTGTTTGAATTGATTCTATTCTTTTTTTTTATTTTGTCTATAGTCATTGTCCAGTGCAGTCTATAGACAGTACTGGACAAGAAGGAATGAATCGATTTTATTTTAGAATAAATGATAATTGATTTTATAGTGGACAGCCTTGTGAATAAAATTTGAATATGGTAGACAACGGAAGTGGACAATCCTAGTCACGTCTATCGACACGACTAGACAAGTGACGAGACATTAGACAATAAAAACTTCCTATTGAATCAAATAATCAATGAACAAGGCACTTTACCAATAGACTACCAGTAGACATAGACATGACAATCAATAGACGATAGCGTAGACAGACAGTGGACAATTTATGGACAGCTACTAGTTAGTGGGATGGACACCCCTAGACATGAATGGACAAGTGGCTTGAGGCAGCGATCTCTGAGTGGACAGATGTCTGTCGACAGGACAAAGTGGATAATTATATAGCTAAAAACTTTGTGGTGGACAGTTTAAGAATTTTTATTTTTAACTGCTTGTTTGAATGCCAAAAATGACTATAATAGAAGGGCAAAAATTAAAAAACAAAGAGCAAAAATTATGCGGAAATTATTGTCATTTTTCATGTTAGCGAGTTTGGGAGGAGTGTTCTCTTCTTCTTTAGTTTTGGCTGCGGATACTGAACAAGCTTTGATGTTTGAAGATCAGATTAGTAGAGGGCAGGCAACCAGAATGGTGCTTGAACATTTTGATTTAAAGAATAAACATGCGGAATTTTTGAAAGATTGTCAGGAGGAAATTAATTTTTGTTTGCAAGAATTCAGTGGAAGAAGTTTGTTTAGTGAAATAAAAGTTGATCCATTGGTACTATACCCGGACGTTTATCCAGCCTATCAATATTATGAGGATATAAATTTGGCTACGAAATTGGATTTGGTAAGAGGGTATTTTTTGGAAGAAAACAGTCCGTTTAGACCAGAACAGCCTATTAGCAAAGTGGAAGCTTTAAAAATAGCGCTTAATGCGGCCGGGGAATTAAAAGGTGAACAAAGATTCGAATATTCAGAATTTTCGCCTTTAAAAGCAGTGAATATCTTTAAAACCAATTATACAGCCCAAATCGACCTAAACGATCAGGCC
>JBOFLO010000069.1:0-9748 GCA_051657905.1 Candidatus Altimarinota bacterium
GGGGAATCAAGAGGGGGGCGCTGATGCAAGTAATTTACTTAAGCCTGCGCTAGCCCGTGGCAAGCTGCGTACGATTGGGGCTACTACTTTAAAAGAATATAGAAAATATATTGAAAAAGATGCGGCGCTGGAAAGAAGATTTCAACCAGTGCAGGTTAATGAGCCATCGATTAAAGATGCGATTTCGATTTTGCGAGGTATTAAAGATAAATATGAAGTTCATCATGGAGTGAAAATTCGTGATAATGCGATTGTGGCGGCGGTTAATTTATCTTCACGTTATATTAATGATCGTTTTTTGCCGGACAAGGCGATTGATTTGATGGATGAAGCAGCTTCGGTTTTGAAAATTGAAATTGATTCCAAGCCGACGGAGTTGGATCAATTACATAGACAAATTCGCCAATTGGAAATTGAGAGAGAGGCTTTGAAAAAAGAGGGTGATGAAGCATCAAAATTACGTTTAAGAGAATTGGAAAAAGAGTTGGCTGAAATTTCCGAAAAAAATCAGGAATTGGAATTACATTGGCGAAATGAAAAAGATGTAATCGATCAAATTAAAGATTGTACTAAAAAAATTGATGAATTACGCAATGAAGCTGAACAGGCGGAGAGAGTTGGAAATTATCAGCGAGTAGCGGAAATTAACTATGGTTTAATTCCGGAATTGCAGAAGAAAATTGAAAAAGCCCAAACTAAATTGGCGGATTTGCAAAAAGATCGTCAGATGTTGAAAGAGGAAATTACTGAGGAGGATATTGCTAAAGTGGTGGCGCGCTGGACTGGAATTCCAGTGGCAAAAATGCTTTCTGAGGAAAATCAGAAATTGGTGGAGATGGAGGATGCTTTGAGTAAGAAAGTGATTGGGCAGAAGAAGGCGATTGATGCGGTTAGTAAAGCTGTGCGTAGGGCAAGGGCGGGAATTAGTGAAGAGGGGCGGCCGATTGGATCTTTTATGTTTATTGGGTCTACTGGCGTGGGAAAAACTGAATTGGCAAAAGCCTTGGCGCAATTTTTGTTTAATGATGAAAAAACCATGATTAGAATTGATATGAGTGAATATATGGAGAAGCATTCCGTAGCGCGGTTGGTTGGTTCTCCGCCGGGATATGTTGGTTATGAAGAAGGTGGACAGTTGACTGAGGCGGTACGTCGGCATCCTTATAGTGTGATTTTATTGGATGAAATTGAAAAAGCTCATCCAGATGTTTTTAATGTATTGTTGCAGGTGTTGGATGATGGCCGTTTGACTGATAGTAAGGGGCGAACTGTTGATTTTAAAAATACTGTAATTGTGATGACTTCTAATTTGGGTAGTGCGGAAATTAGTAAAATGGAGGGTGGATATGAAGAGAAATTGTCGAACGTGATGAAAGTTTTGTCTGGATTTTTCCGTCCAGAATTTTTGAATAGAGTGGATGATATTATTTTGTTTGAAAATTTAAGTAAAAAGGAATTGGCGAAAATTGTGGATTTGCAATTGGATAAAATCCGTAAACGTTTAAGTAAGAAAAATATTGAAATTGAAATTGGTGAAATGCTTTCGATGTATCTGGTTTCTGCTGGATTTGATGCGACTTTTGGGGCGCGACCTTTAAAGCGTTTGATTCAGGCAAAAATTTTGGATGAATTGGCTTTGCAGGTTATTGAAGGGAAAATTGTTGAGGGTGATAAGGTTTTAATTGATTTTGTTGATGATGTGGTTAAGATAGAGAAAGTAAATAATTCAAATTCTTCAAAGACCAAGTCTGTGGAAAAGAAGAAGAGTAAAAAATAAATATGAAGAAGACTGCAGTAATTTTTGACATGGATGGAGTGATTTCTGATACACAGAGATTACATACACTTTCAGAATTGCTGGTGTTGAAAGAATTTGGTTTGGACTATGATGCTAAGGCTTTTCGTAATCGCTTTGCTGGGCATAGTGATGAGGATATTTTTGCGCAAATTTTTAAGGAAAAAAAGATTAATTTTGGGGTTAAGGATGCTGTCGAGAAAAAAGAAAAAATTTTGTATGGGAAAGTGGATGAAATTGAAGCAATGCCGGGTTTGAAAGATTTATTGGAGGCTTTGAAAAATGCTGGAGTAAAAATTGGTTTAGCCTCGGGTTCATCCAAGGAATATATTCGAACGGTTTTGGAAAAGTTGGATATTAAGAGGTATTTTCAGGCTGTGGTTAGTTCTGATGAGGTAGAAATGGGTAAGCCGGCGCCTGATGTATTTTTGAAGGCGGCGGAGCTGTTGGGTGTGAACCCTAGCGAGTGTGTGGTGATTGAGGATGGGAGGGCGGGGATGCTAGGGGCTAGAGCGGCTGGGATAAAGGTGATTGCTTTGACCGATGATAAAAGTGAGGATTGGCCGGCGGATTGGATAATTGGGAGTTTGACTGAATTGAATGTTGAGAATTTAACTAATTGGTCTGATAAAAATGATTTGATGGGTGGAAAGGTTATGACAAAAAAATTAATGCTGATTTTTGTTTTAGCTGATTTAGTATTTTTTATTGGTGTGGCGGTTTATTTATGGAAAGCCGGAGTGTTGGAATTTTAAAAATTTATCCAAATATTTATGATGAGTAGAAAAGCTTTGATTATTTTACCACTGGTTTTGATATTATTAGTGATAGGGGGAGGGATGGCTTATTTAAACGGTTATTTCCCCGGTAGCGGGCAGATGATAGGGACGGTTGAAAGGCCGGTTGAAGAGAAAATTGAGGGGAATGAAATTAATGCTGAGAGTGCAAATAGTGAGGATGTTGTTTATAGAATAGAGGAAGTTGCTACGGGTTTGGAAGTTCCTTGGAGTATAGTTTTTACCGGACCTGACAGAATAATTTTTACGGAGAGAGCGGGGCGAGTTAGAGTAATTGAAAATGGTGTGTTATTGGAAAATTCTTTGGCCGAATTTGAGGAAGTTTCTCAGAGATCGGAGGATGGTTTGATGGGGATGACTTTGGATCCTGATTATCAAAATAATAAACTTGTCTATCTTTCTTTGGCTTATAATAAAGCTGGGAAGGCTGTTTTGAAAGTTGTAAAAATGAAAGATAATGGAACGAGTTTGGGAGAAGAAGTTGTGATTATGGATGATATTCCTGTGGCTCAGTATCATGCCGGTTCACGTTTGAAATTTGATGATGATGGAAAATTATTGATTAGTATGGGAGATGGTTTGCAAAAAGATCAGGCGCAGAATTTGGAAAGTAAATTGGGGAAATTGTTGAGAGTGAATAGTGATGGGTCAATTCCTGCTGATAATCCTTTTCCTGATTCGCCGGTTTGGGCTTATGGACTGAGAAATCCGCAAGGGTTTGATTGGCATCCGGAAAGTAGGGATTTATATTTAGTGGATCATGGTCCGTCTGGAATAGATGGGCCGGGAGGTGGTGATGAAATTAATTTAATTAAGAAGGGAGAAAATTATGGTTGGCCGGTTATTTCACATGAAAAAACTGCTGAGGGCATGAACTCGCCTTTGAAATCTTATACTCCGGCAATTGCTCCGGCTTCGGCTGTTTTTGTCAGTTCAGAAAAATATCCTGGGTTGGAAAACAGCTTATTGGTGGGGATGCTGAGAGGTGAGGGGATTTTGAGATTGAAATTTGATAGTGAGGATCCGACTAAAATTGTGGAAGAAGAAAAATTGGAATTGGGGGATTTGGGGAGAATTCGGGAAATAGTTCAGGCGCCGGAAGGGGCGGGCGGGGAAATTTATTTTTCGAGTAGTAATCGGGATGGGCGGGGGAGCGTGAGAGATGGGGATGATAAGATTTATAGATTAATTGTCGAGTAGTTTTAGTAGGGATTTAAAATGTAGAAATTCCAGTTTAAATAGGTGGCAAAGCAAATCCAGGCTAGGTAGGGTACTAAAATCAAACCGGATTTAAGATTGATTTTGGAGAAGTAGAAAATGTTTAAGATAACTAAGGCGTCGAGGAAAATTATTTCGTATAAAGCGGCTAGGGGAGAGTGAAGTACGAAGAAAATTATTGACCAAGCGAGATTGAAAATTAATTGAAGATAGAGAAATAGAAATCCTGGGAGTTTATTCCAGGATTTTTTAGTTGTTTTGGAAGGTTTGCCAGTTTCCCAAAATAAATAAGTGGCTAAACCAATACTTAAGTAAAGAATCAACCAAACCGGCCCGAACACCCAATTAGGCGGAGCTATATCTGGTTTTACGAGCGTTTGGTACCAGCCATTTACTGAAGCTCCGGTAAATACTCCACCCACCAAAGCTACAGCTAAGGGAAAGGCGAAGGATAAAATTAATTTTATAGTTTTGTTGATTGTATTTTTCATTTAAATGAGATTAGAAAATTTCTTGAAAGAATTGTTGCATGTCTTGCCAAGAGTGACGGTCGGCGTCGGCGTTGTATGCGGCTGGTTTATTTGGGTTACTAAAGCCGTGAACTGCCCCGCTGTAGGTGACCATTTGCCAGCTAATTTTAGCGTCGTCTAATTCTTTTTGGAAATCATCGATATTTTGTTGAGTCATTGTTGTGTCCTCTGCTCCATGTAAAACTAGAATTTTCCCTTTAATGTTTTTTCCGTCCTCAGGAGTTGGACTGTCTAGACCTCCATGAAAACTTACAGCTCCTAGAATATCTGCTCCGCTTCGTGCTAATTCCAAAGCACCTGTCCCGCCAAAACAATAACCAATAGCTGCTAATTTGGTTGTATCAACTAAAGAATTTTTCTTTAATTCATTCAGCCCTGCATTTAATCTGGAACGATATAATTGACGATCGGTTTTGTATTTAGTTGATTGTGCAGCAGCGTCTGGACCAGCTTCAGGTCTAACTCCTTTGCCATAAATATCCGCCGCAAAAGCTACATAACCAAGTTCTGCCAATTGATTGGTGCGGGTTTTGGCATAATCATCTAGTCCTGTCCATTCGTGAATCACTAAGACTCCCGGTCGTTTGCCAGTTAAATTTTCATCATAAGCTAAATATCCTTCTAAAATTTGATCTCCGTCCTGATATTCAATTATTTCGGATTTGATTTTGGCATTTGGATTTGGCGAGGTTGAGGTGTTTGTTTCGTTCATATTATTGGTGTTATTGATGGAAGACTCTGGCTGGGAAGTGGCTAAGTTGTTTTGATTGCAACCAGCTAAAATACTTGCGGAGAAAACTGTTATGAAAAATGCTGAGCTTATTTTTTTCATTTTTAAATTTATTTATAAATCATCTTTTATCTTAAACTTTTTTCAATATTTTACCAACTTTTAACTGGTGAAGAGTTTATGGAAATAAAAAAACCATTTTGTGTTAAAATGGTTTTAGTAATTTTAATATATGGCATCAAAAGGTTCTAACAGTGGGGATTCCTCTTGTACAACTCTGGCTACCGGTTTGGTATTGATAATACTATTCCTGGCTTTGATGAGATTGTTGTTGTTTGGGTGGAGTTAAATTTTTAAGGCTGAGGGGCGGCGTCTAGGTCTGTTTTTGGTTTGCATTGAGTTAAACGTAGTGAATACATAACCATGTTAGTTCGCGGGTCTTTTTGTAGAGAAAAAGAGGCGAGATTATTGGTTTTTGGTTCCACACATTTGTAGTAAATATAGCTGATTTGAGGGTTTTCTTTGTCTTTAGTAACGGCAGTTGGTCTTACTCCATGGAAAACTACATTGCCAAATTGAGGTGTTTTATTAAGTGTAGCGATAACAATATCTTCTTCCGGAAGATGATTGAACTGCTTTACTTTATTTTTGTGACTTACCATTGTTTCCCATTTGTAGCTCAATGGTTTAACAATTTCGCCATTTTCATCAATATTTGGTTTCAAATGCTGAGCTTCCAAATAATAATTTCCTGATTTTTCCAATAATTGTTCAGCGGTAATTTTAATATTATAAGTTTCCATAATTTTGATGAAATCAGCTTCATTGCTAATTGCATCAGGTACATTCGGACTTTCTTCCTTAGGCATAGGGACAACTTTGGGAGCTTCCACTACAAATGCTTCAGCAGCTTTTTGTTGAAATGGATTGCCATTAATCAAAAAATATCCTGCTGATCCAGCAGCACCAAAAGAAATCATTGAGGCGCCCAGAGCGAAAAGTTTGAAACGAGTGCTGGTTGTTGCCTCCTCAATAGGATGATTACTGACAATTTGTTCTAATGGCACGGGTCTAGGGCCGGAATTGCGCTGTTTTTCTAATTCTTGCTGAGGAGCAAGGGAAATGGGCGCTTCGTCGGCTCCATAGAGAGTTTCGGCATTAGGATCGTGTTTTTTGAGTGTATTCATGTTTGATGAATTAATGAGATTTGTATTTATAAACCCCAAGAAGGTGATATATTACATTATTTTTCAAAAAAAGCAAGTTTGAGGGGCGAGTTTAGTGAAGAAAGGGCTTAAATACTTTTAAAAACGCAATTTTTATGTTATAATTTTAAGATTTATAAAAAATTAAAAGATGGTATTAAATATTTTGTTCTTTTTGGCGGGGTTTGCCATTTTGGCCAAGTCATCTGAGTTGGTGATGAATGGTGTGGAGAATTTTTCTAATAGTAGTAAGATTTCTAAATTCGCTTCATCATTTTTTATTTTGGGGATTTTGACTTCGCTTTCGGAAATGTCGGTGGGTTTGAATGCAGTGATTGAAAAGAAACCGGAGGTGTTTGTGGGAAATTTAATTGGAGCATCTTTTGTGATTATGATGTTGATAATTCCCTTGCTGGCGATTTTTAATAAGGGGGTTAATTTGAAAGATCATTTGAGTCCGGCGAAATTGGCCTGTTTTTTGATTTTAATTATCAGTCCATCTTTGATTTTACTGGATGGATTGGTGACTTATTATGATGCCTTATTATTGTTATTCTTATGCGGAGCTTTCTTTTATATGTTTCAGAAAGATGCTGCTGTTTTGGATAATTTGAAAGCGAAAAAAAACAAAAAGGAATTGTCGAAAAGTATTTTGAAAATAGCTATTGGGGCAGTGTTGATTTTTGTTGCTAGTAAATTGTTGGTGGATAGTACGATTTATTTTGCAGCATTTTTTGGAGTTCCATCATTTTTGGTTAGTTTGATAGTTCTTTCTGTTGGTACGAATATTCCGGAATTAACAATTGCCTTTAAATCAGTAAATAAAAAAGTGCCGGAAATTGCTTTTGGTGATTATATTGGTTCTTCTACCGTAAATGTTTTGTTATTTGGTTTATTAACGCTTTTACATGGGCCATTTGCTGTAGCGGCCAGCGGTTTTGATATTACATTCTTCATTTTGATTATTGGTTACACAATGTTCTTTGTATTCGGACGTACTAAAAGCCGTATTTCGCCTTTAGAGGGCTTAATTTTATTACTTATTTATTTAGTTTTCCTTGCTTTCCAAGCTACGGAAATTTTCATTTTATCAGCTCAAATTTAATTATATGAATTCAAAGAATTTACATTCAGCTAAACATAATCAATCTGAACATTCCGAAGAAATTTCTGAAGTGAGAGTGCGGCATACGGTTGCGGAATTAATGAGAGAGAAAAGGTATGCTTTCCAAAGAGCGGTGTTTGAAATGGAGAGTGATCCAAATTTGGCAGAATTAGTGAAAATGGGTAGTGGTAGAAAAGAAGCTGGATTGCTGAGAGGAATGGTAGATGAATTAAATAATTTTGAGGATCAGTATTTGGGTGATGATCACTTTTCTGCTGAAGCAAGTTTGCAATTGGATGCTTTGGAAAAAATTTTTGATAGAGGTATGAATAAATTGATAATTAATTGGGCAAGTCTTCAAAATAAATATGATTGGGGAACTTTGGCTAGAACTCTGGAAAGCGATATGTTAAAGGCTGCTAAAGTTGTTGGTTTGGATAGTGAATTGAAGGTATCTATTAAAAAATGGTTTTCTGGTTATCAAAAGAAACAGAGGCAGGAAAAATTGTATGTTGATCGAGATAAGTTGAATATGGAAGCGTTGCAAGCTCATCAACAACTGGCTTATTATAAGTCGAATGGTGGTAGTAGAGAGGTAATTGAAGACATTAGAGCGAAAATACAAGTAATTGACGATCAATTGAGAGATTTGCCGGTTGATCCACAGAACGCACCGGCTTTTAGTAGCTTAAATCCTAATAATCCTAATTATAATCGTGAGAAGGTTGTGATTAAGAATGTTGTTAGACCAAATGAACCAGCTGCAAAAGAATTTAAAAAATCTAAATGGGCTGAGCCTGAGGATACCAAAATTTCTGCTCGAAAAATGCAGCAAATGAAAGAGGAATTGAAGGCTAGAAAATTGGCTGAGCAAAAGTCGGAGGGTGGAGTACGAGGATTTTTGAAGAAAATTCCTTTGTTAGGTAGATTGTTCTAAAGATCCGTAAACTTTTTCGATTTTTTTCAGAGCAGTCGCCATGTTGATTCCTTTTCCTAGTACCGGTTTCCAAAGGTCTCCGACTTTTTCTATTCTTTGGAAAATGTTTTTAATGGTGAAGTTGGTGGGTGCGAGGCCGGGACGAACTTCGGACCATTTTAAAGGTGTGGAAACTGGGGCTTGAGGTTTTGGGCGTACGGAATAAGCAGAGGCGACGGTTTGATTTTGGCGATTTTGTAAAAAGTCCAAATAGACTTTGCGATGACGTTTGTCGGGGGATCTTTCAATACTGGTGATTTTGGGGATTTCTTTGTGAATTAAATGCGCTAATAATTTGGCGAAATTTACGCTTTGTTCGGTGGTGTATTTTGCGCCGAGAGGGATGAAGATATGTAGTCCGCTGGCGCCGGAAGTTTTCGGGTAACTTTTTATGCCGATTTTGTCCAAAACTTTATGAGTGGCTTGGGCGGTTTGAATAATTTTTTCAAAACTAACTTCTAAAGGATCTAAATCCAGAATTAAATAATCGGGGTGATCGGGCTTTTGATAGCGGGAATTCCAAGGATTGATTTCTATACAACCCAGATTGGCCATATATAATAGTGTTTCGCGATCCTGGCAGAGCAGATAATTTATGTATTTACTTTCTCCATCGGAGTACATGGGTACTGATTTAACGAAGTCGGGCTGATTTTTTAAATCTTTTTGAAAGAAACTGGCGCCGTTTATGCCATCCGGGTGACGATTCATGCTTTCCGGGCGATCTTTCAAATAAGGTAGCATGACGGGGGAAATTTTTTTGTAGTATTCAATTAAATCGCCTTTGGTATATTTTTCTTTTGGCCAATAAATTTTTTCCAGATTGCTGAAATTTTGAGTATTGGAAAAAGTTTTGCCAAGAGATTTAGAGGTTTTTGAGCCAATGGTTTTAGCGATTTTCTTGGCTTTTTTACTGGCTTTGGGAGGTGTTTTAGTTTGCGGGTTTTCCATTATTACTTCCTGTGGCTTTTTGTCATAGCGCAGGCCAAGGAAAACCGGTTGGCGCAAATATCCTTCTTCGGTCCAATTAGTGAAACGAACTTCGCAAATAATTTTTGGTTTGATCCATTGTACCGGCATGTTGGTTTTTGGTTCTTTGCTGAAAGGGGATTTTTTAACAATTAAGGGAGTGAGTAATTTTTTCATTTCTTCCAAAGAATCATCGCTGAAGCCGGTGCCAGTGTGGCCGATGTAAGTCAGTTTTTTATTTTTGTAAACCCCCAATACCAATGCCCCAAAGGCTTTACGGCTGCCGCGAGGGCTGGTTATGCCGCAAATAATTGCTTCCTGTTGATTGAGGTTTTTGATTTTCAACCAACGTTCGCTGCGTTTGCCCGGTTCGTATAAACTGGCAGCATCTTTGGCCATAATTCCTTCCAAGCCCATTTTTAC
>JBOFLO010000070.1:0-17138 GCA_051657905.1 Candidatus Altimarinota bacterium
ATGAATTCCAAAATTACATCACTGATTCTATTGAAAGCATCCTTTCCGAGGCTAGAAAGTACCGCTTATCTTTAAACATGGCTCATCAGTATATCGCTCAGCTGGAAGGCGAAGACGGCAAATCTCGTGTTAAAGACGCTGTTTTCGGAAATGTCGGCAGCATGATGTGCTACAAAATTGGCGCCACCGACGCCGAATATTTGGCCAAAGAAATGGCTCCAACCTTCTCCGACCAGGATTTAATCAATATCGACAAATACAAAGCAGTAATGAAGCTTTCCATTGATACTCAGCCCTCCAAGCCTTTTTCCATCGTTCCACTCAATCCTTACCTCGAGAAGGGAGATGCCAAGGTTGGCGAAGCTATCAAACAGCTTTCCAGGCTTAAATACGGCCGTGATCGCGAATTCGTGGAAAGAGAAATTACTCGTCGTATCGGAATTATCGATTAATTTCATCACCGGAAAACTTGAATTAAACTTCAATATATTGAACTCGTCAATAGCTAGTCCGCTCAGCTAAGCCTTTTTTCTGGTATAATAATGGGATTTATTAATTTTTCTTCCCATGTTTACCAACAAAAAAGCCGCTTTTCTAAAACTTTTTTGCTTAACCATTGTTGCCAACTCTTTGCTCGCAACTTCAGTTTCAGCCCAAGATTCAACCGTGCAAATCTACCCTTACGAGAAAACTTTCACTATTACCGCCTACTATTCTCCAATCGAAGGCCAACAGCGTTACATTAAAGGCTCCCTAGAAGCTGATCGCAAGTTAAATGGCAATGGAACCCATGGAGCTAGTGGCGCACCCGTTTACCCAGGTATGGTAGCTGCACCAAAAACTTATGCTTTTGGAACAAAATTAAAAATCCCCGGCATTGGAACTGTAGCAGTTCAGGATCGTGGTGGAGCAATCGTAGCCGCTAATCCAGAAACTCAAACTTATGATCGTTTAGATATATGGATGGGACATGGTGACGAAGGTCTTAATCGCGCTATGCAATGGGGCAAACGTACTGTGCCAGTTTTGGTATATGGAATTGATGAAAGCATTCAAGAAGAAGTAGAATTCGCTGAAATCCAATTGCCAACCTCTTCCACCCCAAGCAATTCATCAAACACCACCAGCACTCCAGCCATCGCCTCTCCTTATTTAAAAACCTTTAGCCTTGGTGACAGCTCCGAACATATCAGCCAGATTCAGACAGATTTACAAAAATTGAATTATTATAATGGCGAAGCCCACGGTGAATACGACTCAACTACTCAACAAGCCATTACTAAATTTCAAATCGATCAAAAAATCGTCTCTTCAGCCAGTCAATATGGCGCAGGATATTTCGGCCCACAAACCGGGCGAGCCCTATTAGCAGCTGTAAATAATCCAGCTTCCAACTCCAATACTCCAGTAACAATCTCAACTCCTATTGAAGAAACTCAAACAATCATCCCCACCGCCAACGCCAGCAAAACCGATTCTCAAAGTGAAAGAATCGCTTTAGCCGGAAACGGTTTATCCTTCCTAGAAGTTCAACTTCAGGAAGGAGATAGTGGACAAGCCGTTTTAGAATTACAAACCGAACTTAAAAAGATGAATTTACTAGCCATCGAACCAACCGGTTATTATGGAGAAGTAACTTCTCATGCCGTTTTCAAATTTCAACAAACTCAAGGGTTGATCGCCTCCAAAGATGAATTCGGCGCCGGAATTTTTGGCCCTCAAACCAGAGCTAGACTCGGACAATTAGTTGATTTACGTATTGATACCAGAAGAATACTTGCTGGCAATTCCAATACACTACTCGCCCAAAACTAAACTTGATCTTAGTACAACTGTTCTATAATATACTGATGAAAGCCACTCATCAGTATTTTTATGACTAAATCCAGCCAACCAACGCTCAAACAAACTAAAATCCTTCAAACCATCAAGGATTTTCAGGAAAAAAACGGCTTCTTCCCCTCCACTCGTGATTTAGGAAAATTACTCAGATTAAAATCTCCCAACACTATTTTCAGTCATTTAAAAGCCCTAGAAAGCAAAGGCTATTTAAAAAAGAATCTCAAAGGCCAAATTCTCCAATTAACCGAACAGCCTTTTCAATTTCTCCAAAACCTCCATCAATCCCTACAAATCCCTTTCTTCAATGAAAGCATACGCGCAGGTTTCCAAGCCCCCGCTGAAGACGCCGGTCGCGAAATGCTCACCGTCGATCAATATTTAATCAAAAGCCCCAATAATACTTTTGCCCTTAAAGTAAAAGGCAATTCCATGGAAAAAGCCGGCATCATGCCGGGCGACCTTTTATTAGTAGAAAAACGTGGCGACGCCCGCCCCGGCCAAATTGTAGTTGCTCATTTACCCAGTGGTTTCACGGTCAAACGTTTAATTGAAGAACAAGGCCAACAATATCTTCAAGCTGAAAGTTCCCAGGAATATCAAATTAAATTAGAGGAGGGGACTGAAATTTGGGGAACAGTTATCGGCACAGTTAGGAAATATTAGTAAGTAAGTAAGTAAGTAAGTAAGTAAGTAAGTAAGTAAATAAATAATTCCAAAACTTAATCTTTTTTGTCATGCCCAATCGCATTTCTTATCCCTCAGCCATCGCTCATTTGGACTGCAATGCTTTCTTTGCCTCAGTTGAACAGGCCTACGATCCAACTTTAAAAGGCAAACCAGTTCTGGTCGCCGGACTCGGCGGAGGCTGCGTTATTACCGCCAGCTACGAAGCCCGCAAATATAATATTCATATCGGCACCACCATCTGGGAAGCCAAGAAAATCTGCCCCGAAGCCATTATCGTCCCCTCCAACTTCAAAAGATATTTACTCTACAATCGCAATCTACTCTCCATCATCCGCGAATTTACCCCCGATGTCCAAGAGGCCAGCATCGACGAATGTTATTTAGATTTAAAAGGCCTACGCAAACTTTATCGCAAACCCTATTCAGAAATTTGTTTCGATATCAAAGAAGCTATTAAAAGTCGTCTGGGAATTTCCGTCTCCATCGGCCTATCCACCAGCAAAGCCCTCGCCAAAACCGCCAGCAATTTCAAAAAACCCGACGCCGTCACCGTAGTTGGTGCCAAAGATATTGAAAAATTTCTAGCTCAAGTTCAATTAAAAGACATCAAAGGAATCGGCCATAACACTTTAGCCCTATTAAACAAAAAGGGGATTCACACACCTCTTCAATTCATCCATACTGATTCAGAAGACATCAAAACATGGCTTGGAAAAGGTGGTTGGTCAATGCACGCACAACTTCAAGGCTACAATGTTAATCCAGTCAGCACCGAAGTTTCTATCCCCAAATCCTTAGCTCGCACCCGCTCCTTTAAAGTAAACACCAACAAAGAATTTATTTATCAGGAAGTTCTTAAAAATCTCTGTATGGCTTTTTGGCATTTACGAAAACAAAAATTAAAAACCAGTTTTCTGACAATAATGTTACGCGGCCAGGACTACAAAACCTACGGCCAAGAAATCCGCCTCCCCGAAGAATTAAATTCCGAATTACCCATCCTCACCGCTGTCCGCTCCGCCTTCGAAAAACTCTATCAACCCAATCTCCCATATCGCAGCTCCGGCGTCATCACCACCGCCCTCGAATACGAAGAAGACATCCCACCTCAACTCTTCCCCAAACAATTAGAAACCAATCAACAAATCAACCTCTTCTCCAAAATCGACCACATCAACGAAAAATACGGCCCCTACACAATCGCCGTCGGCCCCACCGTCCAATACCGCAACCCCAACTCCGACCTCCACAAACTCTATCTGCCTTTTATCGGAACAGTAAACTAAAAAAATCCCAACAAAATATTGAGATTTTCTGGTGCTGGAGAGAGGACTTGAACCTCCATGACCTTGCGGTCGCTAGCTCCTAAGGCTAGTGCGTCTGCCATTTCGCCACTCCAGCGTATTTCAAGGCAATACTGCCATTTTGAAAGCCCTGCAAATATAATAAATTACCCCATCAAATGCAAATGTATATGAAAAATTTCCTGCCCACCCTTTTCTCCTACATTAAATTGCAATTTATAGCCTTCTAAATTCATTTTTTTACCCATATTTCTAGCTATTAACAATAAATGTCCCAATAATTCCTGATCCTCATCACCAGCGTCCATTATCGTCGGAATGACCTTTTTCGGTACAATTAATAAATGCACCTTACTTTTCGGATGAATATCATGAAAAACAATGCATTTTTCATCTTCAAATTCAATTTTTGCCGGAATTTCCTTATCAATAATTTTACTAAAAATAGTTTTACTCATAAATTTTTATTAGATACCTCCAGCTTAAATTTTTCAGCACAAAAAAACAACCAAACATTGGTTTAAGTCGGGAGCAGCGTTCATCACGTCGCTCACCGACCAGTTTTGTAAGTGATTTCCCAATCTGCACAAAGCAAATGAGAAAATACTTGCTCAAATCACATATCAGTCAGGCGGCATCTTGGCCATCGCATCGTTGATCTCGTCCAGGATGCGTTTCACCGCCTCCACTGGACCACCAATCTCCTTGGGTGGCTGCATGATCGGCCTGCCGATCACCAAAGCAGAAGCGCCATTCTGAATCGCTTCTCCCGGCGTCAGAACTCGCTCCTGATCATTGTTGGGAGCCCAAATCGGCCTCGATCCCGGAGTCACAAACTGCATATGCTGAAGTTCTTCCTCCAGCCAGAGATTCTTCAATTCCTTAGGAGAGCAGACCACTCCTCGACACTTGGCCTTCTTCGCCTTCTTGGCAAATTCCATCACTTTAGGCCCAGGTTCGGCCCCAAAGATCTCGATGCATTCCTCCCTATCAATCGTGGTCAAAACCGTCACCCCCAACGACGTCATCTCCCCATGCTCATCCGCCACTGCCTTCAAAGCCTTGCGACTATTGCAAGCATGGAAAGTGAACAAATCTACCTGATACTTGTTCAGCTCCCTAACCGCCAGCGTAAGGGTCTCAGGGATATCATGAAACTTTCCATCATACATCAGTCGCTTCCCAGCCCGCTTCACCTCCTTCACCACCTCCGGCGTTCCGGCTGCCGTCAAAAGCTGCAGGCCAACCTTGACCGTGTCGACATAGTCACCAAGCTCATCCATCGCCCTCTTCACTTCATCGAGGGTCGGCACATCCAGAGCCAAAATCAACCTGCTCCGCGGGTCACTAGCATTCATTAGAACCTACTTTCCGCGGCCAAGCCGCTCATCAAACTGACATGTCAAAAACCAATAAGCAAATCTTACGTCTGTCAATATACCGACCCCTCTCAATAATTCCAATAAAAAAAAGCCCCTCATTTCTGAGAGGCTTTCCAAATTTATAATTAAGCTACCTTCAAAGCCTCATCTAAAGCATAAACAGCACGCCCAACTCTCACAAACTGAGGATTTTTCTGTAAGTTCAAAGAAATCGTACCCTTCTTAACTTTTCTTTGTTTCAAAACACCGGCAATAATTTCTTGTTTGCTTAATGGAGACTTCTTTCTAAGTAAATTTTCAATAACTTCAGCCACAGTTCCTTTCTTATATCCCCATTCTTTCAAAGCATAAAGTCCTCTTCCAACTAGTACAAACTGATCATATCTAATTAATTCATTATGCACAGCTTGAGTTGTAACAACTTTTTTATCAAAACCAGCGCCAGCAATTCTATTGGCAATTTCCACGAAATGTAGAGGTTCAGTAGCTTTCTTCAAAATAATATAAGCCTTATCACGAATACTTCTAGGATTAATATGTCTCCATGAAGTTAAACCGTATCCTTCAACAGTTTTCTTAATTCTCTTATCAACTTCAAGAGCTGATAAAATAAATTCTTTAGAATAACTCTTATTTCTTTCTTTAGCCTCCATAATAACTCTCTCAGCCAATTGTTCATCAGCTACAACATCATTATTTTTATTCAAAATAGATATTCCAAAAGAAACAACTTCTTTAATATCTTCAAAATTCACCACCAAAGTTTTCCAAAAAGGCTTATAAAGATTAGTTTTTTCAAATTTGATTAAATCAACATTAAT
Organism: Candidatus Altimarinota bacterium; assembly: GCA_051657905.1. GTDB lineage: Bacteria > Patescibacteriota > Gracilibacteria > UBA1369 > UBA1369 > JBOFLO01. The sequence goes on from JBOFLO010000070.1 coordinate 6,037, forward strand.
ATTTAATGCCAATTTAATAATATGAGCATCAACTTCTTGCTCACTTCCAATTTTATTAATAATATTGGAAACCAATTTACTTTCCAATAAAACACCGCCATTAGCAGCGATAGTTTCGCGCGCAATTGCATTAATTACATTCAATTTAGTAGTTTCAACAGTGCGGCGTAATTTCCCCAGAGCAATTTTTTCAATTTGTCTTACTCTTTCTCTAGTTACAGAAAAAGCCTGGCCGATTTTCTCCAAAGTCTGTTTAGGCTTATTATCAAGGCAAAATCTCTTAATAATAACCTCCTTTTCTTTGGTAGTTAAAACCAAAAACATCTCTTCAATTATCTCAGAAAGATTCAATTTTTCAGTAGTTTTGGTTGTAGTATCAGTCATAATGACTCAGTTTAAATAAAACACTTTTTGTCAGCAGATCAAATTTCTTTTACTTATAGCGATCAGCTGAGCTCCGAAATAAGACATCCTATGTAGTTCAAGCTTAGTTTCACCCCTGTCCGTTGTCAAGCCATAAATCACTTTGTGTCAACAAATAGCTTAATTAACAACAAAATTGACAATCAACCTATTTTTAGCCTTTGCTACCTTAGGAAAAGCATTCTAGCAAATAGCGAAGAATTGTCAAATCAATAAAATTATTTGATAAAATACTTTAAATCTTGTAAAAAGGTCCCATCCTAGTGATTATATAAAGTATGAAAATACCAAGCACCCCCATTACAGCAATCACAGCGAATACTGACCCAAAAAGCCTTATTCGTAGCCATAAACAGTGGCGTTTAATCGAAATGATTCCGGGCTTATTAACCTGGGGGGCTTTCTTGTTAATTTTAGTTGGATCATTCCTTTTCCCCTACGTAACAGCAAACCTAATCATCGCCTATACTTTAATCTGGGTTTTTCGCTCTTTCTATTTCAACTATCATCTCATCAACTCCTACCAATCCAGCCGCCGTGCCGCTTTAATTAACTGGAAAAAACTTCTAGATTTCGTAGAAAAACCAAATAAACTGGCCTACTTCCTTAAAAAAGGCAATTTCAGCTACGATCCGTTAGTTTTCAAAAGCAAAGATGGGAAATTAGAACCCGCCCTTCATCAACGTCTAAACGAATTACAAGCCAAAGGCCAATATCTAAAACCTTCTGAAGTTATTCACTGTCTTTCTCTAGTTACCTACAAAGAACCATATGAAGTAATCAAGGCTTCCGTAGAATCCTATATTAGAAGTAATTACAATTTGAAAAAAGTAATTTTCCTTTTATCCTGCGAAGCAGGGGATTACGCCAATGCCTTATCCATTAGCCAAAAAATCAAGAAGGAATACGGTCATTATTTCATGGAATATATTCACACTTTCCATCCCAAAGGTTTACCAAATGAAATTCCTGGTCGCGCCGGCAATGCCACCTGGTCTGCTAAAGCTCTAAAAGCGTATTTAGAAAAGAACAATATTCCTTTCCATAAAGTTATACTCTCCAGCTTTGACGCCGACACCATCATCACTCCGGAATATTTAAACGAATTAACTTTCCGCTATTGTATTAACGAAAATCGCGTAGAAGTAGGCTATCAACCCATCCCTTTCTACCACAACAATATCTGGGACGTCCCTCTTTTCAACCGTTTAGTAGCAATTTCTTGTTCCTTCTGGCAACTTTCAGTAAGTGGCCGAACTGGAGAAAACAAAAGCTTTTCCTCCCGCGCCATGAGTTTTCAGTCAGTAATCGATTTTAATTATTGGGATCCAATGGTAGTTCAAGACGATTCTCGTCAATATTGGACAGCCTTCTTCGTTTACAATGGCCGGCATCATCTAGAAACCATTTACAGCCCCGTTTATATGGACGCTGTTCAAAGCGAAAGCTACATCAAAACCGTTCAAAGCCAATACAAACAACTTCGTCGTTGGGCTTGGGGAGCAAGCGACCTGCCATTCATTTTCTTCAATTTACTAAAGAACAAAGAAATCACCCCCTTCCGCAAATTCTATGAAGTTTTCCATTTCCTAGAAAGCATCTTTTTTTGGGCTACTGGACCAATTATGCTAATTTTCGCTGGCTTCATCCCAAGTATTCTAAATGCCGGCTTTAAAGGTTCAGTATTGAGCTACAATCTCCCTCTAACCATGAGCAACCTCCTTAACGTTGCCTCTTTAGGTATTTTTATCTGTATTTTCATCACCCTCAAAGTAGTTCCTTTCTCCGAACAAAAATCCCTGATCAAAAAAGCAGGCTTATTTATTCAATGGTTATTTGTCCCAATTGTTTCAGTTACCCTCAGCTCCATCCCCGCTATAGATGCTCAAACCAGACTTCTAATCAACAAAAGGCTGGACTTCCAGGTAACAGAAAAGACCCGCAAGAAATAAACAACACCGACTCTTTAAGCTTTTTTTACAAACTGCTTCCAAAGCCCAATAATAAAATCCTCGGCCAGTTTTGCTGCATTCTTCAAAACCATCAGCAATCCATTCAAATGCCGGATTTGCTTAACAGACTCGTTTAATTGACTATTACTATACTTTTTAGACTTCCTCATTCTCTCATTTTCTTCAACCATTCTCTCTAATTCAGCCTCAATAGCCTTCGCCGTTTCCTGAATCATCACCTCCACTGGCGGCAATGCCTTAACTTTGCTTGCTTTAACTCCAGCAGAAGTCACAGCCCCACCCGCGAAATTTTCCCCAGGCTTTTTCCCATTATCTTCATCTTCCTCACTCACATTCCCCATACCCAAACTCTCCGCATCCTCATTTAGCAAATTCACCCCCTTAGCAACATCCTCCAAAGTCTCAACAACCTTAGCATCAGCCTTATCTAACGGCTTATTCTCAAAGTTTTCCACCCCAACTTCCCTAGATTTTAATATTCTATCTTTTTCCATAAAAATTTTTACTCCCAAATTATAACATTTTTCCAAGCTTTTATTAAGTATTTAACACAAAAAACTAGCTAAAACTGCCCAAAATTGCTAAAATAACAAGATAACAAAAATTAAAGATGGCAAACAACCACCTCAGCGAATACGAAAATCAGATCAAACTGCTTATTACTCAAGAAGAATGGCAAAAAGCCTATCAGCTTTGTAGTGAAATCCTTAGAATCACCCCAGACAATCCAAAATTCATTAAATTAAGGGATAAAATTGAATTAGCTGTTAAAGAAATCAACAGAAAATCCATCAAAACCGAGTTAAAAAACCTAGAACCTCTCCTAGCCAATCACCAATATCAAGAATATTTAGAAAAAATCGGGCCCCTTCAGGCCTATATACAAGATTTCCCAGAAATAAAATCATTAATTTTAAATGCCACAGCTCTTTTGAATAAACAATTTCAACAGAGCAAAGTCGATTTTCTCAACAAAGAAATCCAAGAATCTGAACAACTAGTACAACAAAAAAAATTCCCGGAAGCTGTTTTACTTTTAGAACAATTAGATAAAGCTGCCAAAACCGACCTTAGAATTAAAAGTTTATTATTAGAAACTAAAAACAAATGGATAGATTCTCTCATTGAAGAAAACGATGCTCTGATCAACAGCAGTAAATTTGAGGATATTATTCTATTCTTACTTAAAACCGAAAAAATAAACCCTAATTACCCCAAACTAAAAAATCTAATTCAATCAGTCAAAAAACGTTACAAAGATAGCAAAGTAGAAAACAAAAAAGATTTCATCTTCAAAACACTCGAAGAAGTAAATGTTCTAATCATTAAGAAAAAATTCGACAAAGCTCATGAACTGAATCGCAAAATTCTAAACATTGATCCCGACAATCAAACGGCACTTCAACATCGCAAATTCCTACTCAAAAAAATCCATAAACTAACGGAAAAAGAGTTAACTCAGCATATCTTTGACTATTACCAAACAAACAAGACTTTATACCAACAAAGCCCTGAAAGTTTTTTAAAGATTTAACCAGCCAAAGAATACTGCTTTCTACCAACTCTCACGAACTGAGTTTTATTTTTCAAACTCAAAATAATCGTAATTGGCTTAACTTTTCTTTGCTTCAAAACTTGATCAATAATTTCATCCTGAGATAAACTTTTGTTCTTCTTCAATAAAGAAGAAATGATATCAGCCACAGTTCCAGGAAGGAAACCCCATTCCTTTAAACCATAAATCCCACGTCCAATCAGAATAAAATCCGGATGTCTGATTAATTCATTATGAACAGCCTGCAAATTAATTTTTTTCTTATCAAAATTATTCTCAACAATCTTATTAGCAATTTCCACAAAGTGCATTGAATCCTTATTTTTTCTCAAAACATAGAAAATCTTATCCCTTAGTGTTCTAGGATTAATATGTCTCCAATCATATAAGCCGATACAATTTTCATCCAAGAACTTAACTTTCTTATCAACCAATACCAAAGAAGCAAATGTTCTTTTTTCCAAGTCAAAAAATTTGTAACTCTGCATCTGCTTAAATAATGCATCCAAAGTTAATGTATCTTTATTTTTAGATAAAATACTCACAACTTGATTATTTATTTGTGACAAATTTTGCTCCGTAAATCTATGATCCATCAAAAACGGATGAAAATTTACAGTATTAGGCAAACGATTAAAACGCTTATCAATCGACAAAATCAGCTGCAAGGACTCTCTATTAAACTCAGTAAATAAGCCAATCAATCTTGATAGCATTAAATCTTCTCTCATCACCCCTCCAACTTCATTTAAAATTTCGAACGCACTATTACTTACTTTTGACAGTGACGCATTTTCTAAATTTCTTCTTAACTTGCTAAGCGCATTTTTTTCAATCTGCCTAATTCTTTCACGAGTCACTGAGTAATGTTGACCAATTTCTTCCAGGGTAGCTTTTTCTTTTTTATCTAAGTTAAATCTTCTTTCTATTACGAATCTTTCTTTTTGAGTGAGAAGCAATAAAAAACTTTCAATTTGTTTTGAAACATTATCAACTGTAATTGTCATAATGAAGGGTTAGCTAAATATTTGTTTTTAGATTTTCAGAAACTTTCCAACTGAAACCTAGTATATTCAAACTAATTCTAAATAAAAGAAAATATAGTTGTAATTAAAGCAAAACATTTGTGATATATCCTATCCAAAAACATAACCAGAGCAGGGAATGGTTCTTATATACGCATTTTCAGCGTCCAGCTTTTGTAATAATTTTCTTAGTCTACTGACATGAACATCAACAGTATTAGTAAACAAGTCGGCATTGATATCCCAAACATTTTCTAAAATTGACATTCTAGTCAAAAGACGCCCAGGATTTTCCAAAAAAAATCTCATTAAAGCGAACTCTTTATTCCTCAAGAAAAAACTTTGATCACCTAATATTAAAGTTCGATTTTCTAAATTTAAAACTATATTTTTAAAAAATAATTCTTTAGGTAAATTGTGTTTTTGCAAATTAAACAGCTCATTCCTAACCAATAACGACAATTGGGAATAATCTAGTGGTTTGAGAAATTCCATTTTAAAAAATTTTTCCGACTTTGCCGAATCAAGCAAGTTATAACTTCCAGTAATTAGCATAAAACTTTTTCCCTCCATAAATTTTTGCATCTCTTTCCAAAAACTATTTAAAGCATCATTTGCGCAGATTAAAACTATTCTATGCCTGGAAACTTTTTCCAGAACACGCTCCTCTGACCAATCATTTGAAATACAAATTTCCGCGAGCAACCCTTCATAGGAAAGCCCAATTTTTATTTGGCTAGCCATTCTTAAATCCTCACTTAAAATTAAGATTTGCATAATTTGATTATTATATTCTAGTCAAGTATTAACCAATATCCCAGTATGTCAAACCACTCCAAAGCTCTCAAAACAGAAAAAGCCCTATACAAAAGCAAAAATTGCCACTAAAATCCTGTTGTCGAATTTCGACAACACTAAATTTATGAAAAATTTAAAGGATTTAGAACAATACTTTTCCGAGCACAAAATCCCCAAATTCCGCATTAAACAGGTTTTACAAGCCGTTTGCCAACAGGGGATTATTGATTATGATCAAATCCAGGTGTTACCAAAAGACCTTCGCGAACAATTAAAAACCGATTTACCAATCCTTTCCATTAAACCAATTTTTCATGTCGTCTCTAAAAATAAAGACACCGAAAAAGCGCTTTTTGAAATAGAAGGAGGCTTAAAAGTTGAGGCGGTATTAATGAAATACAATGATGGGCGAAACTCAATCTGTATTTCCAGCCAGGCGGGCTGCCAAATGGGTTGTAAATTCTGCGCTACCGGCACTATGCGTTTCGGCCGCAATTTAACCTACGAAGAAATTTTTGATCAAGCACTTTACTTCGCGCACTTATTAGCTAAGAAAAACGAAAAAATCAGTAATATAGTTTACATGGGAATGGGCGAACCATTTATGAATTATGACAACGTTATGGCTGCTGCCTACCAATTAAATCACAAAGATTATTTAAACTTAGGTGCTCGCCGCATCACAGTCTCCACTTCCGGCGTAGTTGACGGAATCAACCGCTTCGCCGACGAACCGGTTCAATTTAACTTAGCACTCTCCCTTCACGCCCCCAACCAAGAACTACGCGAAAAAATCATGCCCATCGCCCGTCGCTGGAATCTGGAAACTCTTCTCGAATCAATCAAAAACTATTTACACAAAACCAAGCGTCGCGTCTCCTACGAATACGTAATGCTTAACGACATCAACGACACTCCAGAAATCGCTCAGCAACTCGGCAAACTTGCCCAGGGCACCCTAACTCACATCAATTTAATCCCCTACAACGCCACCGACATCGCCGGGATTTCTGGTAGTCAAAGAGAAAAAATCTACAAATTCCAAAAAATCTTACAAGATTACGGAGTTAATGCTACAGTCAGATCAACCATGGGCGAAGATATCGCCGCAGCCTGTGGACAATTAGCTAATAAAAATTAATCATGACCGAACAAAACAAGCCAACTATTCATTTGAAAATCGACCCAACTCAAGAACAAGGGAATTACGCCAACGCAGTTTCCGTACATATCAATCACAATGAAGTAATTTTAGACTTTGGTTACAATTTGCCAAATCAAACTCCAACTACCATCAAACTAGTAAGCAGAATTAATTTGACTCATCAATCTGCCGAAAGTTTATTGAATGTTCTTTCTAATGGCATGTTGGATTGGCGTAATAAAAAGAAAGAAATTCAGGAAAAAAATAATTCAAAATAATCGCGAATAAATCTAAAAATATGGAAAAAAATAATCTAATGGACAAAGTTATTTCACTTTGTAAAAGACGCGGTTTTGTTTTCCCGGGTTCAGAAATCTATGGAGGACTTGCCAACACTTGGGACTACGGTCCACTCGGCTCTCAATTAAAAAAGAATATCAAAGATCTTTGGTGGAAAACTTTTGTGGAACAAAGAACCGATATGGTTGGTTTAGATGCTGCAATTTTAATGAACCCTACCACCTGGGAAGCATCTGGACATGTTGTGAGTTTCAGCGACCCATTGATGGATTGCCGCAAATGCAAAGCCAGAGTACGTGCCGACAAAATGATTGAACAATGGCAACACGAAAACAATAGCTCCGACAAACCTGCCAACTGGGCCGGCGAAAAAACTCCACCAGGCGACTTATTAAACTTTATTAATGAAAAGAAAATTACCTGCCCTCATTGCAAAAATTGCGACTGGACAGAGCCAAAATCTTTTAACTTAATGTTTAAAACCAAACAAGGAGTAGTTGAAGAAGACGCCAAAGATATTTATTTGAGACCTGAAACTGCTCAAGGTATTTTTGTAAATTTCAAAAATGTTTTGGAAACCAGTCGTAAAAAATTACCCTTTGGTATAGCTCAAATCGGAAAATCCTTCCGTAATGAAATCACTCCTGGAAATTTTATTTTCCGCACTCGCGAATTCGAACAAATGGAAATCGAATATTTTTTCGACCCTGAACAAACACCTTGGGAACCGCTATTTAAGCAATGGCAAACTCAATCTTTAGATTTCGTTCAAAATAAATTAGGCATGGATCCAACTCGCCTGCGTTTGCGTGACCATGACCCAGATGAATTATCACATTATTCTAAAGGCACAACAGATATTGAATTTAATTTTCCCTTTGGCTGGGGCGAACTTTGTGCCGCAGGCGCCTATCGCACTGACTATGATTTAAAACAACATCAACAATATTCTGGCGAAAAATTAACCTATCGCGATCCGTACACCAACAAAGAATTAGTACCTCATGTACTTGAACCAAGCTATGGCGTGGAAAGATTATTATTAGGAGTTTTATTAAGTGCTTATCATGAAGAACAAGTAGCCGAGGGCGACGAAAGAATTGTTATGAAATTTAAACCCGACCTAGCTCCTATCACCATTGCAGTATTACCTTTAAGCAATAAATTAAACGAATCCGCAGAAAAAGTTCAGCAAGAATTGCAAAAACATTTCCGCACCGACTTTGATGTTTCTGGATCAATTGGCAAAAGATACCGCCGCTATGATGAAGTAGGCACTCCATTCTGCCTAACCTACGATTTTGACAGCGAAACAGATCAATCAGTAACTATTCGCTACCGTGATTCCATGACTCAAGAACGCGTAAAAATCTCAGAATTGGTCAATTTTATTAAATTAAAGTTGGAAAGCTAATTTTGGCAAGACCAAACCTCTTAAAAAGGTTTCCTTCTTTGGAAAAGGGAAGCCTTTTTTGATATAATTAAGTGAATAAAAACAAACCTATGAATTTTGTTAATCCTATTGAGCAGTTAGCCAACGGCGACATCTACGGACTTTATAATTTACTGATCTACTTAGTAGTCGCCATCATCATCTGGAATTTCCTAATTTCCACTATTCGTTTTCTTTTCATTCTTCATCAAAACAAAAGCGCCCTTTATTTGAAAATTCGTATTCCGCGAGAGGATTCAGTTAAAGATAATGAGCGAAAAGAAGAAAAAGATTTCCGCGAAAAAATCAGCATCATGGAACAATTCTTCCGTAACATTCATGAATTGGCAGAATTGAGTATGCGCAATATTATTCGCACTTCACTTTTCACTTCCAACATCATCTCTTTTGAAATAGTTGCACAAAAGAAATTGATCGATTTTTACATTGTTGTTCCAAAAATTTATCGTGAATTAGTTGAGAAACAAGTTACCTCATACTATCCAAACGCCGACATTATCCCGGAACAAAAATATCCACTAGCTCCCCATGGCAATAAGTTGCGCATGTACTATGCCTATGCCAAAGAAAAATATTGGTTTCCTTTTAAAACTTATAAAACCCTAGAAACAGATCCACTTAATGATTTAACCAACATCTTCTCCAAATTAGAAGAAAATGAAATGGCGGGGATTCAGGTTTGTCTTAGACCCCTACGCAGCCGAAAGTATAATAAAAAATCTGAAAAAATTGCTTCACTTTTATTTAAAGGTAAAGAACCACCTCGTTTCAGCTTCCCAGGTTTCAATTTTATCTACAATCTTTTTGCCGGGGTAATCGGCGGCTATGACAAAATGCGTTTCGATAAACCTAATGATCAAACAGGTTTCGTGCGTATGCTTCAACCATTGGAAGAAAGAGCTAAAAAAATGGGTGAAAAAGCCGCCCAGCCAAGTTTCCGTATTGTTATGAGATTTTTCGGCTCAGCCCCAACTATCACCAGAGCGGAAAACATCACCAACAACGTGAATCTTGCCTTGAATATGTACAAGGACGAATTCTCCAACTGGTTCCAAACTCGTCGTATTGTTCCTTTCGATGTGATCAATAACGCGATCATGCAATTTAATTATCAAGAAAGATTAATAGATTCCGGCCCAATTTTAAGTGAAAAACGCAATATTTTCGGGCCAGAAGAATTAGCTTCAATTTTCCACTTACCTTGTTCTCGTTACAATCACACTCCAGGCATTAACTGGCTACCATACAAAGTTTTACCAGCTCCAAACGATGTTCCAAACGAAGGAGTTTTACTTGGCTACAATGTTTATCGTGGCATCAAAAAAGAAATTCGCATGCTGCGCAAAGATCGTACCAGACATCATTATTGTATCGGGAAATCCGGTTCAGGAAAATCAGTGTTTTTAAGTTACTTAGCAAGACAAGATATTAAAGCAGGGGATGGACTATGTGTAATCGATCCACATGGTGATTTAATTGAAGAATTAATTACTTTCGTGCCAAAAGAACGTGCTAAAGATGTAGTGGTTTTCAATCCTTCCGACACCGAAAGACCAATGGGTTTAAATATTCTTGAGGCCAACACTCCCGAAGAAATGGACATGGCCTCCAGCCAGGCAACTGAAATTTTTATTAAGCTATTCGGTGACGAAATTTTCGGTCCACGTATTCAACATTATTTCCGCAATGCTTGTTTAACTTTGATGGAAGATAAGGACGAAGGCGCAACTTTAATCGACGTTCCACGCATATTCGTTGATGACGAATTCATGAAATACAAAGTCAGCAAAATCACTAATCCCGTAGTAAAATCTTTCTGGGAACATGAATACGCCCACACTGGTGATCGTGAAAAACAAGAAATGATTCCCTACTTCTCTTCAAAATTTGGTCCGTTTATTACTAATTCCATCATGCGTAATACCATCGGCCAAACCAAATCCGCTTTCAACTTCCGTCAGGCCATGGATAATCAACAAGTACTTCTGATCAATCTTTCCAAAGGTAAAATCGGGGATTTAAATACTCAATTATTAGGATTGGTGGTAGTTGCCAGAATTCAAATGGCCGCTATGTCCCGTGTTGATATCCCAGAAGATCAACGTAAAGATTTTTATTTATATGTAGATGAGTTCCAAAATTTCTCTACCGACAGTTTCGCGTCAATCTTATCTGAAGCAAGAAAATATCACTTAGCCTTAATCATGGCTAATCAGTACATCAAGCAGCTCGAGAAAAAACAAGACACCACTATCCGCGACGCGGTATTCGGTAACGTTGGTACAATGATGTCCTTTAAGGTAGGTGCCGATGATGGAGAGTATCTAGCAAAAGAATACGCTCCAGTTCTTACCGAACAAGACATTATCGGTATTGCTAATTACAAAGCTTATATCAAGCTCAATATCAACAACACTACATCCCGCCCTTT
>JBOFLO010000071.1:0-24135 GCA_051657905.1 Candidatus Altimarinota bacterium
GCCTTCAATAATATCGCTGTGAAGTTTTTTGGCGTCACGAGTAACTGTGAGTGAATGAAGGTCTGCTATAAAAACATAGGAAGTGAATTTTTCCTGTAGATCTACGCAATTTTTCATGGCTCCAAGGTAATTGCCCAAATGTGGACGGCCGGTGGATTGAATACCAGAAAGCATGATTTTTTTAGCAGAGGCCATAGTTTTTATTTAAACTGTATTTAGCGGATCAACATCAATTTTTATATCATTACTTAGGGGATTTTTATAGTTGAATTTTTTAAGGAAATCTCGCGGATTGCTACCGTTAATAAGCAAATGCCAACGATATTTATTTTTGAAACGGGGGAGTAGAGCGGGATAAGAGGTGATTTCTTCAACTGAAGGTTTTTCAGCAGTGTTTTCTGTGGATTTTAAAGATTCTTGAAATTCCTGCAGTTTTTGCAGCAAACCTTGGGCGGCGAAATAGGCTTTTTGTTCGTCTTTGTCTTCTAAAGTTAATTTAATGAGCTTAGAAAAAGGTGGATATCCTAATTCCTGCCGATAGCCGACTTCTTCATGATAAAATTGCTTATAATGATGATGTTTGGCGGCCTGAATAGCATAATGTTCAGGCAAATAGGTTTGAATAATTACTTTACCCGGAGTTTCACGACCGGCCCGTCCGGCTACCTGTGTTAATAATTGGAAAGTTTTTTCGGCACTGCGGAAGTCAGGAATAGTTAAGCTGGTATCGGCTAAAACAATTCCCACTAAAGTTACTTGAGGTAAATGCAAACCTTTGCCGATCATTTGCGTACCAATCAAAATATCAGCGAGATGATCTTTAAAAGCATGATAGATAATTTCGAATTGATCGCGTTTTTTGGTGGTGTCTCGGTCGGCACGCATGACGCGGGCGTGGGGATAGGTGGCTAAAGTGTGATCTTCGATTTTCTGTGTTCCTATACCAATATATTTGATTTGATGGCCATGACAGTCGGGGCATTCGGAAGGAGTTTTGTAAATTTTTCCGCAATGATGACAGATTAAGCGGTTGGCTGCATAAATACTTTCTTCAACATGTAATTTGTTGTGATAAGTAAGTGTGGTGTGACAATCATCGCATTTTGGGCTGAAACCACATTCTCGGCAAAGCAGGGCGGAAGCAGCTCCACGGCGATTGAGAAAAAGAATGGATTGTTTTTGATCAGCTAAAGTTGCTGTTAATTCCTGTTGCAATTTTTCACTGAAAATAGTGAAGTTTTTCTTTTTTAATTCTTCGCGTAAATCAATAATTTCCACTACCGGTAGAGGTTTTTCTTTTTCACCTTGTGGGGTTTGTAGGGGAATTCTTTTGTTTAATTCGATTAGAGCGAATTCTTTGTTTAGGGCGCGGAAATAGGTTTCTACGGCGGGGGTGGCTGAGCCTAGAATGGTTTTAATGCCGCTAAGTTCGCTGATTTTTTCAGCGATGGTTCTGGTGTGATAGCGAGGGGCTTGGTCTTGTTTGTAGGAGTCTTCATGTTCTTCATCAATGACAATTAAGCCAAGATTTTGGAATGGAGCAAAAATTGCTGAGCGTGAGCCGATGATAATTTTAACTTCCTGACGGGAAATTCTTTGCCAATAATTTTCTTTTTGCTTGGGAGTTAATTTTGAATGAATAATGGCAATATTTTTTCCAAAACGTTTTTCAAAATTAGCGACTGTTTGTGGCGTTAGGGAAATTTCTGGAATTAAAATTAGGGCTTGTTGATTTTGTTGTAAAACTTTTTCGGTTTCGCGACAGTAAACTTCGGTCTTACCTGAGCCGGTAATTCCATGTAGCAAAATAACTTTTTGTTCAGCTTGATCGATTTTTTCTAAGGCTTGCTGTTGTTCATTGGTTAAAGTTGGCAGTTCAACTTTTTTATGCGGTGTTGATTTTAATTCCGGAGGAAGTTTGAGAGATTTTTTTTCAAAAAAGGTGACGGGTAGAAATAATTTTATAACTTTAAAAAGCGGGCAAAAATAATATTCGGAAATGAATTGAGCGAGTTCTAATTGGATTTTGGTTAAATGTGGGGCGTTTTCAGTGATTTTGAGAATGGCTCGGGTATTATAAGTTGGCTTATTTTGATGGATTTTCCAAATTACGCCGCGAATTTGACGTTTGCGCAGTGGGATTTCCACTAATTGGCCGGGTTTTAAGCTAGCTAATTCTTCAGGAATGGCATAAGTAAGAGTTTCCTGGTCGGTATGGCCAAGTTTTTGAGGAATGATAATTTCAGCGAAATTGTTCATGTATGGGAAGCTGTATTAATTGGATTTGCTGATTTGTTTGCCAAGATTTTGATAGATTTCAGCTAATTGTTCTGTGGATAAATTTAAATCCGAAAAGAAAATTTCCATGGTGATTAAATGCAAAGAGGGGGACATCATGCCAAGTGGGTGGATTTCCTGAAGATAAGGTTTGATTTGGGGGAAATTATTAATTAAATCACCGATAATAATGTCTGAGCTAAGGATGATTTCGCCACTTTGAAATTGTTCTGGGGAAATTTCTTCGGTTTTAGTTAAGTCGAGATTTTCTCTTAATTGCTGAACTTTATCGGAAATTGGGGTTGGTTCGTCGCCCAAGCAGCAGTTAAAAAAATTGGCCAAAGGGTGGGGGCGGCTGTTGGACTGAGAGTGAGAATGTTGATGTGAAGGGGATTTGGTCATATTTGCTGGATTTAGAGAGATTTTAGCAAATATTTGGCTATTTGTTGTGGCTTAAGAGACAATTTTTAGGCTTCTTATTGACAAAATCTGAAAATAATTTAGAATAACCTCTTTAAAAAAGTTCCGACCATGAATAAATACAGTTTTTATAGCGAAAAAGCGGCTCTAGAAAAGCAGTGGCAAGCCACTTTTAATTTGGTTGGAGAAAAGTTGGAAAAGGCTTATTTAGAGGAAGGTTTTAAAGCTATGACTGAAAGATTGAAATTCACTCAGGAGTGGCAAAAGCAATTGCTTTTTGATTTCTTGGTTTGGGAAAGAGATGTGGTGTTGAAATGTGTGGTAAAACATCGTGGATTTTTCTTGAAAATTATTGCTGATGGAAGAGGTGAAATTATTCGCGATATGTTGGGGGTGGAAGATCGTAAGTATGATTTGGCTTGGGAAAAAGCTTTGGAAAAATTGAAAACATTTTTTGTGGAAAAAGAAATTGATCAGAAATTGAGTAATTTGTCTTTGGCAAACTTCTTTTATCTGGCTAAACTGAGAAGGCAAAGGAAATTAGGTAATTATTAAAATGAGATTAGATCAATTTTTAGTGCAGAAAGGTTTGGCTAAGAGTCGTGAGCGGGCTAAGCAATTGATTGAAGAAAAGGGTTGTTTGATTAATGGGAAATTAATTAAGAAAGCGAGTTTTGCTGTGGGCGAGGCGGATATTGTGATTTTACAGGGTGAGGATTTTGATTATGTGAGCCGAGCCGGTTTAAAGTTGGAGGCGGCTTTGGGGGAGTTTCGGATGGAGGTGAAAGATTTGGTGGCTGTTGATATAGGGGTGGCAACTGGAGGATTCAGCCAGTGTTTACTGAAATTCGGGGCGAGGAAAGTTTATGGGGTGGATATTGGTGAGGGTCAAATTGCTGAGAAAATTTTAAAGGAGTCGAATTTTGTTTTTCGCAATCAAACTGATGGCAAAAAGCTTCAAGCCAGTGATTTTGCTGAGAAAATTGATTTGATTGTGATTGATGTTTCTTTTGTTTCAATTCTGGGATTTTTCCAGACTTTTAAAAATTTGATGGATTCAAAAACGGTTCTAGTTGCTTTAATTAAGCCACAATTTGAAAAAGGGGAAAGGCATTCGGGCGTGATTAAATCTGAATATGAATTGAAAAATATTCTGACAAAAATCGATCAAGAGTTTCGTGAGCAAGGTTTTATGATTTTGAAAAAAATGCCTTCTCCAATCACAGGTAAAGAAGGTAATCAGGAATTTTTGTGGAAAATTATTCGAAAGACTGAATAATAAAATAGTGAATTTCCTGCTTCCCATCTACGTCGACAATATGTACTCGATAAGCGGTTTTTCCTTCCGGTAAATATTTGTAAAAAGTGGCGTCGGAGGTTTTGGTGTCTTCGCCCAAACGATCTTGATTCAGATGATTATCGCTGTCTTCTCTTTCGCTGCGATCAATTTGATCATACTCAATTTTAGTGATTTCTTGGAAAAAAGGGCTTTGAGCTTGAAAAAAAGCCTTAAGGTTTTTCCAATATTCTTGAATGGTATCAGCTTGAATGTATTCGCCAGCCATAGTTGAAAATAATTTTCTTCATTCTAACAGAAATCATCATGGCAAAAAATAAAAAATTGCGGCTTCAGGGTAAGCTTTGCTAAAATAACCGATGATATTTTATAAAATTTAAATAATGACTGAAATAAGAGTAAGTACTAATAATTTCCAATATGCGCCGGCTGTTAAGCGTTTGGGAGCATTAGTTATTGATATGTTACTAGTGAATTTACTGGTTTTGGCTTTTGTTCCTGGAGCCATGGCTATTATGAATGTTTTGAGCAGTATTGAGGCTTTTCAGCAATTTATTTTGGGGCCGGTAGGAATGTGGTTTTTAATTATGCCGGTGATTTATATGTTTCTGCTATGGGGATTGTTTTCTAAATCTGTGGGTATGATGGTAATGAAAACCAGAATTGCTACTGAAAGTGGTGCTAAAATTGGTTGGGTGAAAGCCGGAATTCGTGTGATCGGTTATATTATTTCCGGTTTATTATTGATGCTTGGATTTTTGCCGATTTTATTCGATAAAAAGAAACAAGGGTTGCATGATAAATTGGCTAAAACCGTAGTAATCTTAAAAAGATAAATGGAAGTTTTAATGGTGCGCCGTGAGGGATTCGAACCCCCGACCTACGGTTCCGAAGACCGACGCTCTATCCAGCTGAGCTAACGGCGCAGACTTTTAACGTGGTGATTTTAGCGGATATTTTGGCTACTGTCACGGGCTATTTGAAGGGCATTAAAAAATCCCCAATCTCTTTCGAGAAAGGGGATTTAGGGGTGTTTTAAGCTTGAGTTTAGCTTTTTTTGTTCTTGTTACGGAAATTATGCCAATATACTAGTAGGGCGCTGGCTACGAAAATTGAGGAGTATGTACCAACGACGATACCAAGCAATAAAGCGATATTGAAGAATCTGATGCTTTCTCCGCCTAGGATGGCTAGAGATAATAAAGCTAAGGCTGTGGTAACTGAAGTGTTGATTGAACGAGCTAATGTTTCGTTAACGGCTTCATTGGTTAAATCAGCGAAAGTTCTGTCTTTGCCTGGAGCTTTCAGTTTTTCACGAAGTCTATCTAATACTACGATAGTGTCATGAACTGAGAAACCCATGGTGGTAAGCAAAGCGGTAATAAATAAAGCGTCAATTTCTACATTGAAGAATACTCCAAATAGAACGTAGATACCGACCATGATAATAATGTCATGCAAAAGCGCTACGATGGCTGCAAAACCGAAATTCCATTTGCCGATTGATTTTGGTACTTTGCGGAAAGCGAAGGCGATATAAAGTACGATAATAAAGGTAGCAATCAGGATGGCGATGATAGCTTTAAAGCGTAAACTTTCACCTACGGTTGGACCAACTGACTGGAAGCGTGTTTCTTCCACTTCGCCATGTTTAGCTTTTAAGCCTGCTATGACTTGATCATGTTGTTCGGCGGAAAGAGTTTTTGATTTGATGATGATTCCTTCCTCGGAAGTTATTACCAAGGCGCTGTGTAAGTCTAAGGGTTCGCTTACGCTGGTTAATTCTGCGGCTGGAGTTGAATTGTCACTGGCTGGTACAGCGGCTTCAGGTTGTTGATTGATTTGAGTTTCTAATTCCTTTAAAGAATTTTGAACTTGTTCAGTAGTTACATTGCTATCGGCGAATTTTAATTCCATCAAACTTCCTCCAGTGAAATCTAAACCAGAACGAAGTCCAAAAAGAGTAAATCCAATAATGGAAGCACCGATTAATATAGCTGAGAAGGCATAGTAAGCTTTTCTCCAAGCAATTACTGGCAAAATTTTCGGATCTTTTTTCTTAGGTGTCCCGAAGTATAGTGATTTATCCCCAACATTTTGAGGAATGAAAGCATGCAATAAAATTTTACTGATAGTAATGGCACTAAACATAGAAACTAAAATACCGGCAGCAAGATTGAAGGCAAAACCTTGAATGATTGAGCTTCCAAAGTAGAAGAGAATTGCACAAGTAATTAATGAAGAGAAGTTGGAATCCTTGATACTTGTCCAGGCACGGTCGAAACCGATTTCAATGGCCGAATCAGTAGTACGTCCGTCACGTAATTCTTCTTTAATTCTTTCGAAAATCAAAATGTTGGCATCCACAGCCATACCGATTGATAAGATTACACCGGCAATACCAGCCAAGGTTAGAACCAATTGAGTGGAAAGCAAGAAACTTAAGAAGAAGAGAATGAAACAAGCCAGTACCAGAGAAATTAATTTTTCCGGACCGGAATCTTTGCTGTTGAGGATTTTGGCGATTAAGAAAATAAATACGCCTAAAGAAATAGGTAAGGAAATCCACATTGGTAAACTGCATTTGATCATGAAAACAAATAATGCAGTGTAGAACATTAAAGCTATGAAAGCCAATAAACCAGCTAGGCGATAATATAGAACTAGGAACAATAAAATTAAACCAAGACCGATAGCGCCAGCAATCAAGCTATTATTTAAAGCTTCTTGTCCAAGCGATGCCCCGATATTGTATTGTCCCACCAAGATAATTGGAGCTGGAATAGCACCAGTATTTAAATCACGAGCTAGTTCTTCAGCTTCTCTGATACTGAAATTACCAGATATAATTGCTAAACCTCCGGAGATTTTTTCGTTTACATTTGGTGAGGAAATCATGTTTCCACCAACGAAAATCGCAATTGGTTTGTTGACGTTTCTTTCAGTTAATTCTTCGAATAATTTTCCACCTTCAGTGTTGAAAGTGATTTGTACATTAGCCTGTCCAACCTGATTGAAAATTACATCGGCTCTTTGGAAAAATTGTCCATTTAAGCCTGTTTCTTGCCAAGAATCTGGAGTTGAGGAATAGAAAATGCGAGCGACTTTCACTTGGTCTTCTTTGATAGTTTCATTTTTAGCATCAGTAATTTCTACTGCTTTTAAAATATGATAACCAACCGGACTTTTAATTAATTCAGAAGTTTCGCCGGCGTTTTGGAAAGCTAAAACTGTGCTTTCAACTTCTTTTGTTTGAGTTCCATCGTCAGCGCTAACTGGAGTAGCAACCACGCCATTGGCGTCTTTACTGGCTGTGTCATCAGAATATTCTTTAGCTAAACTTTCAAAAGTTACGCTGTCTGTAGTGCTTTGACCTTCTACTGTAGGCCCAGCTGGAGTAGGAGTTGCTTGTGCTTCTTTTAATTTGGCTAATACTTCGTCTGCACGTTTTTTAGCTTCCTCTTCAGTTCGGTTAACTTCCTGTCCATTTTCCAATCCCTTGTAACCGATTAAAATTTGGGCGAATTTTACTTTTCTAGGTTCATTAATAGGACGATCAACAGTTTGTTTTTCTAATACTTTAATAATGTTGTAACCGCTTTGTTGTACTAAGCTGCCATTAGTATCAATAACAAATTCTCCGCCATTACTGGAATCAATTAATTCTTCAGAGATTTTTCCAGGTTCTACTGCGAAAGCCTGTTCAGCAATACTGGAAGATAACTCATCTTTGAATTGGAATTCAGAACTTTCATTGTAAATAACTTTTCCTGGATTGGCTTGTGCTTGTTCTTCACCAAATAATTTGAAATCAGCACCGGCTTTTAATTTATCTAAATCAGCTTGAGCTGTTTCTCTAACTGCAGCGGCTTCATTAGGATCAACTTCAGTTTTTTGTTCTTTGAATTCCAATTGAATGGTTTTGCCTACAGTGGCTTTGGCTTCTTCCAAGTCTTTAATACCGGCTAATTCCACAATAATATGTTTTTCATCGCCCACCACTGAACCGTAAATGTTTGGTTCAGCTACACCAATACCATTAACTCTTTTTTGAATGACACTAATGATACCGTCAATAATTGCTCCCTGATCAGATTCAGGAACTTTTCTGAGATCCACTTTATAATCCAATTGCGATCCACCCTGCAAATCCAAACCTAAATTGATTTTGCTATCAGTGATAGAGGCTGGCAGAAAAGGCAGAACTTGTTTCTGATATTCTCCTGGGAGATTATAAAACCCTAGTAAAAGGGCGGACAGGACAATCAGTCCGGAGTAGATATAGTTGCGGTTTTTCATTGTTGTTAGGAAAGTTAATTTTTTTGTTGAGAAAGCTTAAGATCGAGTTCTTCGTTGTTGCCTGAGCCGGAACGGCCGTAGTCATCTGCTAATTTGATGACGTCGTCCAGTTCGGGGGTGGAAACCTCAAAGATTATCGCATCAGTCAGTCCCTCGATACGGTGGATAGTATATGGATAAATGTCAAATTTGTCACCCGGATTTAGTATTATCTCTTGCAAGGAGTTTTGGTCTATGCCAAAGGTTAATTTGACTTGGCCGGAAACCAAATATTGAGTTTCACACTTTTTCTGATGATATTGCAAAGAAAGCCTTGCTCCTTGCTTAACTTCAAGGATTTTACCGGCATATTTTTCAGTTTGAGCAAACCAAATTTCTTTGCCCCAGGGTTTGAGCTTTTCTTGAAGGGGGATTTGTTTGGCTAAAATATCTTCTGGAGAATTGGGTTTATTCATAGATGTTTATTTAAAGCCAATTAAGGGTAATTTTTAGGTTAGGTTGGAATGGTTTTCTTTAATTTTTTCTACTAATTTTTTAATATCCTGGCTGCGATCTTTGTGACAAATCAATAAAGCGTCTGGGGTGTCAACAATAACCAAATTTTCCAACCCAATGGTGGCAATTAGTTTATCCGGCTGTCCGTAAATTAAAGATTTAGAGGTATCCATTCCAATATGCTGTCCTTTGATAACATTGCTTTCCAAATTTTCGGAAAGTTCACTCCAAATAGAATCCCAAGTACCAATATCATTCCAGCCTAAATCAGCGGGGATAATACGAACTGTGCTGGGATCGACTTTTTCCATAATTGCATAGTCGATGGAGATTTTTTCAGCCTGAGGATAAAGTTCTTCCAGAATTTTTTGTTGATTTGGAGTATCAGCTTCGGCGACGATTTTTTGTAATAATTGATAGGTTTGCGGCTGGAATTGGCGGTATTTTTCTAAAATATCGGCGGCTTTCCAAACGTACAAACCAGTATTCCAAAGATAACTATTGTATTTGAGAAATTTTTTGGCGGTTTCAATATCAGGCTTTTCTACAAATCTTTCAAATTCATGAACTGCCATTCCGTCGACAGTTTTTATTTGCGGTCCCATTTTTACATAGCCTAAATTAACATTGGGGAAATTAGCTTTTACTTCAATAATATTTAAAGTCCCTTCTTCCAAAGCTAATTGTTCAGCAAGTTTAAGTTTTTTCTCTAACTCCTGAGTGTCCTGAATTAAATGATCGGCATAGATAATAGCCATCACACAGCCTGGATCGCGTTTTTCTAGAACTGAGGCGATTAAACCGATACAGGGTGCAGTGTCGCGCAGGGCGGG
Source organism: Candidatus Altimarinota bacterium (assembly GCA_051657905.1). Lineage (GTDB taxonomy): Bacteria > Patescibacteriota > Gracilibacteria > UBA1369 > UBA1369 > JBOFLO01. The sequence goes on from JBOFLO010000071.1 coordinate 9,622, forward strand.
TTCGACAATAATATTTTCTTTAGGAATAAGTCCAGCGGTTTGTTCTTCTACTAATTGTTGATATTCCTGATTGGTGGAAACGTAAATATCTTCCAGTTTTTGAAAAGAAAGTCGGGCAACTGTTTCCTGCAACATGCTTCTTTCGCTGAGTAGGCTTTGGAATTGTTTGGGTTTTTTAATTCTGCTCATTGGCCAGAGTCTGGTTCCGGCTCCTCCTGCTAAAATAACCGTTTTCATGAAAAAATAACTAAAGGTTTATGAAACTGAAACTGGTATACCATAACCAGATTTGATTGCCAAAATAAAGGCTGATTAATGTAGCTAAAGCCAAAAAAGGCGTGAAAGGGAGGGTGGATTTGCGAGTAAGTACTTTGGTGGCGAGTAAAAATAAACTGATAATACTGCCGATAAAATAACTGAGAACAATGGCGACTAAAGTTTTTTCAAAGCCAAGTAAAAAGGCCATGCCTAAACCAAAATAAAAGTCGCCGCTGCCCAGCCATTTGCCTTTGGAAATTAAAATTTGTCCGCCGAAAACTAGACAGATGGCGGCTATGGCTAAGACTAGATTGAATGGGTTGAGCGGCCAGGTGAAAAATAGGGAGAAGGCGGAGAGTAGCACCCAGGAAATTAAGAAGGAGTTGGGAATGGCTTTTTCTTTTAAATCGCTAAACACAATTGCGATTAGATTTAGGTTGAGGGCGAAAAGATAAATTAAAATTACCCAAAAGGATAAACTGAAAAGATTTAATTGGCCGGGTGTGCCTAGCCAGGTGCTGCCGAAATCGGTTTGCCAACCGATGGAGGAATGGCTGAGAGCGAGGAAACTAAATAAAAATAAGGCGGCGGAAGTAAGTTCCAAAGCTGGGTAGAACCAACTGATTTTTTTCTTACAATAACGACATTTTGCTTTATTAAATAAAAAGCTGAATAAAGGTACTAGGTCGATGGCCATTAATTGATGATGACAGTCGGGGCAATGGGATTTTCCTTTTACTATGCCTTTTTCTTGATTGAGTGTTCGGGAAATTAAGACACTGGCAAAGCTGCCGAAGCAAAGTCCCAGAATGCCTATATAAATAGTCAGTACAATTGAATAAATTTCCATTAATTTAAAGTGTTGGCTTGGATATTTTGATTAAGATTGGCCGAATCTTTTTGATTTAATTGAGCAATTAATTTGTTGTATCGATCGGCGGCGGTGTTGGCTACCCCACTGCCTTGCCCCAATTTATGGGCTTTTTTATAAAAGCTGATGGCGCGTTCTGGTTGTTGTTTTCTTTCAAATAATAAACCGTAATTAAGATAAGTGGCGTCGAGGTTTGGATCTAAAGCCATAGCCATTTTTAAATGTGATTCGGCTTTAGGAAGTTGATTATTGTAAATCAATGCCCAGCCCATCAGGTTATGGCTCATGGCTACTTTGGGATGATCTTTGACGGCTTTTTCAGCCAGCTTTAAAGCCTTATCGGGCTGGGCGGTTTTTTCCAGATAAATCCAAATTGGTTTAACGAAATAATTTACATCATTGTCATTGAGGGAAATTACTTGTTCATAATTTTCGGCGGATTTGGGGAAATTTTGTAATTGTAAATAAATTTCAGCTAATTTTTGATCGATTTGAATTTCTGGTTGATAGCCGTTTTCTTTGGCCGCCGTTAGATTTTGTTCAGCTTTTTTGAAATCATTAATTGAATAGTAACTTAAACCCAAATAGAAAAGAGTTTCCGCCTTTTCCGGATCAAGAGTTCTGGCTCTTTCTAAAGCCTCGATAGCATCTTGATACTTTTCAATATTCAAATAGGCAACTCCCAAAATCAACCAAGCATCACGATAATCGGTTTTTTCTTTAGTTACTTCAAATAGCAAAGGAATGGCAATTTGGTATTCGCCGGTTTGAACAAAACTGCGGGATAATAAAACTTTTAAATGAACAGTAGGTGACTCTGCATTGAAAGAATACTCATTATAAGCATTAAGGAAGTTTTGAGTTTTTTTGCGATAATCATCATTAGGATTCATTTGCATAGCTTCATTTAGCAAACGCCTAGCATCATCATGTTTTTGAAAATAGGCAGCCAAAATTCCCTGATAATATTTACTTTGATAAGTTGCCTGGCTAATCGTATTAAAAATTTGTTCGGCCTGAGTTAGTTCACGTTGTGAAATTAAAGCGCGACCTAGATAAATTTTAGCCTGATCATTGGTGGGCGACTTAGCTAAAATTGATTGGAAAATTTGAGAGGCTTTATCGTAATTGGCTGTTCTTAAATGGATTTTCCCGATTTCAAATAATGGTTCTAATTTTTGAGGATCTTTGGCAGCTGCCTGCTGATATTCAGCGATAGCCAAGGTGGGGAAATTATTATTTCCTAATTTAGCAGCATATTGCATTAATTCTTCATAACTTCTGCTGCGGGCAACTTTGTCTCGTAATTCTGCAGGGAGATTTTGTTGTTCTTGAGCTAGTTTTTCTTGATCAGTTAAATCCGTTCCTATATCAGTGTTTGCTGGAGCGGCGGGTTGATTGAAAGGTGGTAATTCTAGAATATACAAAGCGGCAGTGATAATACCGACGGCTATGGCTAGAAATAAAAATTTGATTATTTTGCTGATCATTACTACTGATGGATTAAGCTTAATTGTTTAAGATTGTTGGCGTGACAAATGGCTAAAGCCAAAGCATCGGCGGCGTCGTCGGGCTTTGGAATGTCGGTTAATTTTAAAAGCATTTGTACCATTCTTTGTACTTGGTCTTTTTTTGCTCCTCCATAACCACAAATATTACTTTTCACTTGAAGGGGTTTGTATTGATTGATGGTGAAACCTTTTTGGCCAAGATGATAAATAACCGCTCCGCGACATTCAGCCACCTGAATACCAGTTTTAACATTTTTATTAAAGAATATTTCTTCAATACTAATTTGATCCGGTTGGAATTCATTAATAATATCATTCAAATCAGTAATCACTTGGGAAATTCTTTCCTGATGTGTAAGTGTTTTTTCTGTTCTGATGCAACCATATTCGAGCATTTCAAAATCATAGCCATCAAACTCAATAATGCCAAAGCCGGTAATTGCAATTCCTGGATCTATGCCTAGAATTTTCAAAAGAAGAAAGTTATTTTTATTTTCTCCCGTATTTTAGGCTAAATCGTCGATATTTAAAAGTAGAAATTCCCAGCAGAGGCCTTTAAACCTCGATTACGGAAATTTGTTTTTGAGTTTCGCTGGTGTTGAGAGCGATGACAATTTTGTTACCTTTTTTGATTAATTTCTTTTGTAGCAAAAAGGTTTTGATTTCGGAGGGAGTTAGAGGGAATTTTTTAATGATGATTTCATTAATTCCCCAAACCAAAGTCAATTTGTTTAATGTTTCTGGTGAGTCAGTGATTGTGATGATTTTTTGAAATACTCTTTGTTTGGAAATTTGGCGGGCGGTGTAGCCGGAATGGGTAACTGCGACTAGAACATTTGCTTGAATTTGATGAGCAATTTCGGCGGCGGCGTGGCAAAGTTCATTGGTGGTGAATTGGTCACGGGATAGTTCCAAGTTATTTAATTGCCGAGTTTTTTGATTTTCCTCAACTGTTTTGGCAACTTTGGATAAAGTTTCTACAGCCTCCACTACGTATTTTCCCACTGCCGTTTCATTGGAAAGCATTAAGGCGTCGGCGTGATCATAAACACCATTGGCGGCATCGCTGACTTCGGCACGGGTGGCGCGTGGACTTTCAATCATTGACTGCAACATTTCTGTGGCAATAATTACAGGTTTTCCATATTTATTAGCCAATTTAATAATCATTTTTTGAATTACCGGAACTTGTTCAGCAGGAACTTCCACTCCTAAATCCCCACGTGCAACCATTACAGCGTCGGTAGCTTGAATTATTTCTTCAATATTTTGAACCGCTTCATGTCTTTCAATTTTAGCAATAATTTCCGCTGAAGATTTGTTTTTTCGTAAAATTTTTCTAAGCGTTTCAATGTCGCTGGCGCGACGGACAAAAGATAAAGCAATGTAATTAACTTTTTGTTTAATACCAAATTCCAAATCACTTAAGTCTTTAGCGGTTAATGGATTGGCGCTGATGGAAGCGGTAGGGATATTAATCCCTTTATGAGTTTTTAAAATTCCATTGTTAAGAGCTTTGGCATAAATTTGTTGTCCCTGAATTTTAGTTACTTGAAAGCGATTCATACCATCTTCTATCAAAATCAAATCATTCTTTTTCAAATCCTGATGAAGATTTGTGTATTTAACGGGAATTAATTCAGCCGTTGCAGTTGAAAATATTTTAATGGCTGTGGAGAAAATAATTGTCTGGTTTTGCTGGAAGGGGATTCCGGTATTAGGCAAAACTCCCAAACGGATTTTTGGTCCTTGTAGATCCTGAATAATTCCAATATTAGTTTTTAATTTAACTGCTGCCTGACGGATATTTTTTAATAATTGCAATTGATCTTCTACAGTTCCATGGGAAAAATTTAAGCGTGCTAAATTCATTCCAGCCTTAATCATTTTCTCCAAAGTGGATGTTTTAGCGCTGGCTGGGCCGATGGTGCAAACTATTTTTGTTTTTTTCTGAAACATAGGGACTTTTATTTTTGAGTTTGCTGAGTGGAAGCGCTTTGCGAGCTGGAAGTAGTTCCACCGCTGGTATTGCCGCCAAGTAAACTCGCTAAAATTTTAGTATTTTGAGTGTATTTTTTTTGTACGGCTCCACCCTTGCTTAAAGTATCACTGACAATTTGGGAAGGGCTTTGAGAGGCGACTTCACTGATAATATCTTTGTCAGATTGTTTTTCCGGGCTTTGAAAATTTTCCGGAGATTTTGGAGAATTTTCGCTTTGGAAAATTAATCTTTTAGTTATTGAAGGCTGTGAGTTTTTTAAACTTGTGAACATAATTGAGTGATTAGACGGTTTGAAGTAGACGAGTTAATTGTTCCATATCAATCAATTCTTTTTGATGATAGATAGCTTCCAGAGCCATTAAATTATTTCCAAAACTGCGACGCATTTCTTTTTCGAATTCACTTAATACCTGATTTAAATCTTTTCTTAATTGCAGTTTAATTAGATTTTGTTGATCTTTGGCTTCAGCGGGGATTTTGGCTAAGGCAGCTTCAGCCTGTTCTTTTAGCTGCTGGCACTTTTTTTGAAAAGCCTGACTGACTAAATCAATATAATTGAATTGCTTGTTGGCTTCCTGTTGATATTGTTCAGTTATTTTATCCATATTTATTTAATAGATTTTTGATCTGGGTGAGGTTGCTCGGACATTTTTTGTTGATATTTTTTGATCAAGTCTCGGTAAACCAAGGCTGAGGGTCTAACTGATCTGCTGAAATCTTTATAATCAATTTTTATTAAACCGAATTTAGGATCGAAACCGCTATCCCATTCAAAATTATCAGTGAGTGACCAATGCAAGTAGCCAAAAATATCAGTACCCTCGGATTTGCTTTTAAAGAGCCAATAAAGTCCTTCTCTAATAGCATCTTCACGCAATTTATCAGCATGATCGGCTACACCATTTTCAGTAATGATTATCGGTAATTTGTAGCGTTTGTACAATTCTTTTGTGGTGACATATAAACCTTTTGGGTAAACTTCCCAGTTCATATCGGTTTTACGACTGGTGGGATAAGAATACTGTCCGAAGCTATTTAATAAACTGATGTCTGCTTTTACGCTACGATAAAAATAATAATTTAAACCGATAAAATCCAAATGTTTTTTGATTTTGTTGAGCAAGGCGAAATTCCAGTGATAATTAATTAGGCGAAGTAGAATCCAGTCCATTGGGTTGTATTGACTGTCTGGGCGGTAAACCATATTGTTTTTAGCAATGCCGATGGTTAATTCTGGCTTAATAGCTTTGAGCGCGTCATAAGCTAACTTATGAGCGTAAGCCATGTTTTTTAAAACTTTGGCATAGGTGAGATAGCTTTTTTGTCGAGGTGGCCATTTGCCAAGTAAATATCCATGATAAGAATAAACATCAGGTTCGTTGAAAATAATTATATGGCACATTTCTTCACGGAATTCAGTGCCGATAAATTTACAAAAATTAAGGAAATATCTGATATTATTTTTTTTCAAAAATCCGCCTTTGTCAGCAAACCATTTTGGTAAAGTGAAATGATGAAGAGTGACGAAAGGGGTTAGTTTGTATTTTGCTAATGCTTCAAAAACTTTTTTATAATGTTCAACGGCCTCATAATTTATCTGACCTTCTTCAGGTTCAATTCGTGCCCATTCAATAGAAAGACGATGGGCATTATGTCCAAGCTGGCTGGCTAATTTAAAATCCTCTTCAAAAAACTGATAATGTTTAGTTGCTTCTCCAGATTGAAATTCCGGAACTTTAAGAACATTTTTCTCAAAATCCCACCAATCGCTGTAGATATTATTGCCTTCGACTTGATGTGCAGAAAGTGCTGCGCCGAAGAAAAAGTTAGACATTCGAATATTTTTGTTTTAAATATCGAATTATTTTACCACAAATAGAGGCTCTATGAAAGCTTTAAGTCTATTTTACAGTAACACTTTTGGCCAGGTTGCGGGGCATATCCGGATCATTCTTTCTAATTAATCCCAAATGATAGGATAATAATTGAATGGGGATAATATTGATTATTCCTGATGTTTCTCCGCCATTTGGCACTTTTATCCAGTAGTCAAAAACGGGGTCGTTTTCAGGGGAGACTCCAATTACAAATGCTCCACGGGCTTTAACTTCTTGGCAATTGCTTAAAACATCCTGACGGGTGTGATCATTGTTAAAAAGGGCGATCACGGGAGTTCCTTCACTTATTAAAGCAATTGGACCATGTTTTAGTTCGCCACTGGCAAAACCTTCGGCGTGAATATAGGAAATTTCTTGTAATTTGATCGAAGATTCCAAAGCCATGGCATAATTTACACCTTTTCCAATTACGTACATACTTTCCACATGGGCGATTTTTTCAGCCAATTGTCGAATATGATCTTCGTAACGAGGGTTTAACAAGTCATTGATTTGGCTTTGAGTTTGTAGCAATAATTGCTTTCCTTCGGCCAATTTCCCGGCGCAAGCGTAGGCAAGTAAGGTTAGAATTGCCAGTTGAGCGGTGGTGGCTTTTGTTGAAGCTACAGCTTTTTCCGGACCAGCTTTGATTTGCAAAGCGAAATTTGATTCGCGATCCATGGTTGATCCTTGAACATTAATTATGGATAAAACTTGAGCTCCTTTTTGTTTGGCGAAATGTATTGCTTCCAGAGTGTCAGCGGTTTCTCCGCTTTGTGAAACGGCAATAATCAAAGAGCGATCTTTAATAAAATCCTGCAAACTGGAAAATTCCGATCCAACAGCAAAATTCACATGTCTTTTGGCAATTTGTGAAAATAAATAAGTGGCGGCCAAACAAACTTTCCCGGCAGTTCCACAGCCAACTAAATATGTCCCAAAAGCCCCTTTAATGGCCTCGGCGATTTTTAAAATTTCCTGATCGTCCTGTTCGATGGCACGACGAATGGATTCTTTTTGTTCCATGATTTCTTTGATCATGAAATGAGGATAATCGCCTTTTTCTGCCTGATTGATTTTTAGATCAATTTCCACTAAACGTTTTTCAATTGTTTGACCGGTTTTCAAATCCAAAAAAACAGATTTTTGTGGTGTCAGTATAACCATTTGTTCGTCATCCAAATAATTGACTTGTTTGGTGTATTGAAGAAAGGCTGGTATGTCGGAAGCGATGAAAAATTCTTTTTCACCTACACCGACAATTAAAGGAGAACCTCTACGGGCAGCGATAATTTTGTTTTCATCGGTTTTGATAACCAGAATAGCATAGCGTCCGTTTAATTCTTTTAAAGCCTGTTCAACGGCGGCTTGAAAATCCATTTTTTGCAAATGATAATCAATTAAATGTGCAATTGATTCGGTATCAGTTTGACTGATGAATTGATAGCCTTTGCCGGTTAAGTTTTCTCTAATTTCGGAATAATTGTCGATAATACCATTATGAACAACTGCCAAAGTTTTTGTTTGATTGAAATGTGGATGGGCGTTGATTTCTGTAACTCCACCATGTGTGGCCCAGCGGGAATGGCCGATTGCCAAATGGGAATTTTCAAAATGATGTTCGGAAGGTTGGAAGCTACTGATTTTTCCAACTTTTTTAAAAATATCCAAAGTTTGATCTTGGCTATTTAAAGCGGCAACTCCCCAGGAATCATAGCCTCGGTATTCAAGTTTTTTTAAACCTTCAATTACCAGTTCCGACGCATTGTTTTTAGGTCCGATATAGGCAAAAATTCCACACATAAAAATGTTTGTTTAATTTGAGTAATTTGTATTTAAACGTTTTGCAAAAAGTAGGTGACGATTTCTTCTGTTGATTTAATTTGAGCGGGAAGTTTACGCAAAACGTGATTAACCTGATAACGGTTGTAGCCGAGGGTAGCCAGAGCATCGAAAACTTCTTCGAAGTTTTCTTCAGGTAAATTGGACATTTCTTCCAAAGAAGTTGGCACGATTTTATTTTTCAATTCCAAAACCAGGCGTTCGGCGGACTTTTTGCCAATGCCAGGGATTTTACTTAAAAAGAGCGTATTGCCTTGGATAATAGCGTTTTGGGTAGCGGAAATTTCCTGATTTAAAACTTCCTGAGCAATTTTCGGACCAATGCCATTTACAGTAATTAATAATTTGAAAAAATCTAATTCAGCTAAAGTAGGGAAGCCGAATAAACTAATTTCGTCTTCGCGAACTTTTGTATAAATAAATAATTCCAAATCCTGTTCGGCCTGAATTTTTTCTCCCAATCGCTTAGAAATGAAAACCTGATAGCCGATGGAGCCAGTTTGCAAAATAATTTGTTGCTCACTTTTATGAATAATTTTTCCTTGCAGATAAGCGATCATGATTTTTGATTATTTGTTTGGAGAATGAGTTGCTAGCCTTCAGTACGGAAATTTTCCAGAAAATTATTTTTGAATTGTTGGAAAGAATTGTTGGCAATAGCTTCGCGAGAATCCTGCATCAATCTTAGTAGAAAATAGAGATTATGAATAGAGAGAATGCGCATACCTAGCATTTCATTTTCATGTAAAAGATGGCGTAGATAACTTCGGCTGAAACCAGCTACGGGGCTGTTTTGGTCTTCAGGATCAAGTGGAAGTGGATCGTCTTTGTAAATTTCGTTTTTAATTTGTTGACGACCGAATTTGTTATAGAAACAGCCATGACGGGCTATTCTGGTGGCATGCACGCAGTCGAACATGTCTATGCCGCGGGCGATGCCTTCCAGTAGGTCGGGCGGGGTGCCAACGCCCATTAAATAGCGGGGTTTTTGGGCGGGGAGATGCGGTTCGAGTACGTCTAATATATGGTACATAACCGATCTTTCTTCGCCCACACTAAGTCCTCCAATGGCAATGCCAGGAGTATTTAGATTTCCTAAAAATTGTGCAGATTGAACGCGTAAATCGTCAAACATGGTTCCCTGAATAATAGGGAATAGAGCTTGCGGGCTGGCTTTTACGCCATTGTTGATTTGAGGGTTTTGAGCTTTTTCTTCTTCCATTTCCTGATGTCTTTTCAAGCATCTTTCCGCCCAATCATGTGTTCTTTTTAAAGCTTGTTCGGCGTATTGCTTGGAAGAATCGTGAGGCGCGCACTCGTCTAATTGCATAATAATATCAGCTCCCAAAGCCTGTTCGATTTCAATAACTTTTTCTGGAGAGAAAAAGTGCTTACTGCCATTTAAATGTGATTTGAATTGAACGCCTTCATCAGTAACCTTCATGTATGGCTTGCCGGTTTTTATACCTTTACCTAAAGAAAAAACTTGAAAACCGCCGGAGTCAGTTAGAATTGGTTTGTCCCAATTCATCCATTTGTGTAGACCGCCCATCTTTTGTACTAACTCATGCCCGGGGCGTAGATACAGATGATAGGTGTTGGCCAAAATTATTTGGGCGTGTATGTCTTGTAATTCCTGAGGTGAAACTCCTTTTACAGAACCAAGTGTGCCAACTGGCATGAAAATAGGTGTTTGAATAGAGCCATGTGGAGTATGAAATGTTCCAAGTCTAGCTTTGCTACTGGTGTCCTGATGATTTAGTTCGAATTTAAACATATTTAAGCGCTGAGATAATTGTTGACGATGGCTTTATCATTAACAAAAAAGAAGTTCTTTGGAAAGAACTTCTTTAATATATAGATAATCTAAAAGCTGAGAATTACTTAGATTTTTTAGCTTTAGCTGGTTTAGCAGCCTTTTTTCCTTCGCCTTCTTCTTTAGGGGCCAATTTAGCTTTGTTGGTAGCTTGAGCTTTAGCAACTTTTGCCAAGTATTTAGCAACCTGATCACCTTTAGTGGCATTAGTTTGCTTACCAGTATAGAAGGGATGAGTATCAGAAGTGGCTTCTACTTTAATAACATTGTATTCAACATTACCGATTTTCTTGGTTTCTTCAGAAGTTAGGGTGGAAGTAGCGATAAATTCCGCTCCGCTCACACTATCTACAAAGATTACATGATTTACTTTTGGGTGAATTTTGGCTTTCATAATTAGATTTTTACTAAAAAGTGGTTGAATTATATTGATTGAAGCTATTTATGGCAAGCTTATTTTTGCCGGTGCGGGTGATTTACTTTTTTGCTACCAAAGTGGCTTGAGCTGGATCTTCTACGGCTTCGGCATCTTTCTTTTTACTATTACTTTCAGTAATTAGTGTAGTAGAGGCAACTTTATCCCCGTCAGCCATTCTCATTAGGTAAACACCTTGAGTGGTACGACCTTGTTGAGGGATACTGCTGAGTTTAAGTCTGATTACTTGTCCATGTTTGGAAATGACAATCAAATCTCCTTCGGCATTATCTTGAATTACTTTTGCTCCGACGATATGACCGGTTTTAGCTGTAATATTAGCTGTTTTAACACCAGTTCCGCCTCTAGTTTGTAGACGATAATCAGAAACTTTGGAGGCTTTACCCAAACCGTTTTCCATAATTACCAGCAAATCGGCAGTTTTGGCATTGGTGGCTTTGTTCATATCTACCACTTCATCCCCATCTTTCACACGAATACCTCTTACACCCATAGAATTACGTCCAGTTGGAGAAACATCGCTTTCCTGGAAGCGAATGGATTTTCCTAGACGGTTTACAATGATAATTTCATCATTAGTGCTAACTTCGCTAATCCAGTTTAAATAGTCGCCTTCACGTAATTTGATAGCAATCAGACCGGATTTTCTAACATTTTCGTATTCTTCAATAGAAGTTTTCTTAACTGTACCTTTGGTAGTACACATGAAGAGGAATTTGCCTTTTAATTTTTCGTCGGAAGTAAGAATGGCTGTTACTACTTCTTTTTCCATTAATTGAAGTAGATTTACCATTGGTACACCTTTGGCTGTACGAGAAGCTTGTGGCAATTCGTAAACCGGTAATTTGAATACTCTACCCAAATTTGTGAAGAATAAAAGATCATCATGATTGTTGGACTGTACCAAAATCTTGATTTCGTCTTCTTCCTTGGTAGTGGCTCCAATTACACCTTTTCCACCTCTACCCTGAGTTTGGAAAGTGTTGGATGGAATTCTCTTAATATAGTTTTCTCGAGACATCATCACAATCATTGGTTCATTTGGAATGGTGTCTTTGCTGGAGAATTTACCAATAGCATTTGGATTGATTTCAGTACGGCGTTTATCTCCGTATTTTTCAATAATTTCTTTAATTTCAGCGCGGATAATATCAGTGATTTTTTCTGGAGAGGCTAAAATTCCTTCTAATTCAGCAATTAATTTTAATTTTTCTGCTAATTCATCTTCAATTTTCTTTCTTTCCAAGCCAGCTAATGTTTGTAAACGCATTTCCAAAATAGCTTTTGACTGTAGGTCAGAAAGCTTGAATTTTTTCATTAATTTTTCATGGGCGATTTCTTTGGTGTCGGAAGCGCGAATCACGGCAATAATTTCGTCAATGTGATCTAAAGCGATTTTCAAACCTTCCAAAATATGAGCGCGGGCTTTGGCTACACCTAAGTCGAATTCAGTACGACGGCGAACAACTACTTCACGATGAATAATAAATTGTTCAAGAATTTGTTTAATATCCAATAATTTTGGTTGTAAACCATCAACTAGGGCAATCATATTGAAATTAAAGGTTGATTGCATGGTAGTCAGCTTGTAGAGCTGATTGAGGATTTTCTTTGGATAGGCCTCTTTTTTAAGTTCAATTACGATACGAATATCTTTTTTAGATTCATCACGTAAATCGCTAATACCAACGATTTTTTTGTCACGAACTAAATCGGCAATTTTTAAAATTAAATCAGATTTATTAACTTGATATGGAATTTCAGTAACAATGATTTGGAATTTGCCGCTTTTTCTTTCTTCAATTTCGGCTTTAGCGCGCATAACCACCCCGCCACGTCCAGTAGCATAAGCTGTTTTGATGGCTTCTCTGTCATAAATAATCCCAGCAGTAGGGAAGTCTGGACCTTTGATGAATTCCATTAAATCATCAATGCTAGCATCTGGGTGATCCAATAAGTGCTGAACTCCCTGGCAAACCTCAGTTAGATTATGTGGAGGGATGGAGGTAGCCATACCTACGGCAATACCGGAAGATCCATTTAATAGTAAGTTGGGGATTTTGGTTGGTAAAACACGAGGTTCTTTGGTTGAAGCATCGTAATTATCCGCCCATTCTACCGTGTCTTTTTCAATATCTGCTAAAATTTCTTCTGTTAATTTGGCAAGTTTGGCTTCTGTATAACGCATAGCCGCCGGATTGTCTCCATCAATTGAACCGAAGTTCCCTTGTCCATGTACTAACATGTAACGCATAGCAAAGTCCTGTGCCATTCTAACCATGGCCATGTATACGGGAGCATCGCCGTGTGGGTGATATTTACCAAGTACTTCACCTACCACCTTGGCGGATTTCTTAAAAGATGAGCTAGACCGAAGTCCGATTTCATCCATAGCATACAAAATACGACGATGTACCGGTTTTAACCCGTCACGCACGTCGGGAAGGGCTCTTTGCACGATTACACTCATGGCGTAATCGAGATAAGAGGTTTCCATTTCCTGACTGATGTTTTTTAATGTGAAATCCTGGAAAAGGTTTACACCTGGCTCTTTTCCTGGGGTTTCATTGTTTTGATTTTGCTTGTTTTCTGGCATAGCCAACGCTTAAAAAATTTCGGCTTGAAGATTAGCATAAGTTTGTTTTGAGGACAAAGAAAATCGCTTTACAAGAAAATAGTTGGGCGTGGCGATAAGATAGTTGAAGAAAAAGGGCATTTCTGATATACTTTAGGGATATTAATTTTTGCCATGGCTGACCAAACTCCACAAAAAGACCCAAAAAATCAAGTTTTGAACAATACTTTGTTCTTGGAAAAACATGAAGAAAAAGGCCCAGAAAAGGTCTTAACCCCTGAGGAAAAGGCTGTTGAAGGACTGGAATTTGAGGGTGAAGGAGTGCCAGAGCCGTCCTGGTTGAAAAATCTCAATGAGGAATCTTCGGCTGCCCAGAAATTTGCTGAAAATAAGGGAAAAGTGGATAAAAAAGACGAGGCAATATTGCAATCTACCGAGAAACCTCTTGTGGCTGCGCCTAATGCGGGTGAAGTTGCTAAGCCAGTTGAAGTTAAAAAAGAGGAAATTCCGGCACAATTGGTAAAGAAAACAGAGCTTTCTGGTCAAAAACCTGCAGAAAAACCCGTGGAAATTGTCAAAACCGCAGCTGAAGAAATGACGGCTGAGGAAAAGAAAAAATCAGAGCAGAAGGTTAATGTTTTGCAGAATGTTAATAAGGGATTAGCGGGATTTTTTAGTAAGAGCAAAGAGGAGATCGAAAAGGCTAAAAGTGCGGGGGTGGAGGAAGCGGGAAGAACTTTGGAAAATTATGATAAAACTCCTGTGGAATTAGCTTTGGAAAAAACTCCAGCAGGTCAGGCTAAAAAACAAAGTCAGGAGGCAGAACGAAAGGCTTTAACTGAGGCGGAAAAAATTTATCAAGAAGGTATGGCGACTGTGCGTGATTTAATTGCGCCGTCCTCGATGGATATTCAATATGATCATTTGAGAGTTGAAGGTATGTATGCCAGAAGTTTTATTGTTTATTCTTATCCGCGTTATTTGGATACAAACTGGCTTTCGCCCGTGATTAATTTGGATGTGACTATGGATATTGCTCAATTTATTTATCCAATTGAGTCTTCCAAGATTATGAAAATCTTGACTAAAAAAGTTACTCAGATGCAGTCGGCTATGTCTATGAATGCGGAGAAAGGGTTGGTGCGGGATCCGGGATTGGAAACTGCCTATGAGGATGCGGAAAGTTTACGTACGGAAATTCAACGTGGACAAGAGAAGTTTTTCCAATTTTCCATGTATATAACTTTGTATTCTGAAGATTTAAAGAAAATTGATCAGGTTACTAAGCAATTGGAGTCGATTTTGGGAAGTAAATTGATTTTAACT
>JBOFLO010000072.1:0-31948 GCA_051657905.1 Candidatus Altimarinota bacterium
GTTTGGAATTCCCAACAGTCTTTGGCGCGGGTGAGGGCGACGTACATTAAGCGGCGTTCTTCTTCCAATTCGTCGCGTTCGAGTAAGCTGCGGGAATGTGGAAAAATGCCGTCTTCCAGGCCGGCGAGGAAGACTGTTGGGAATTCCAAACCTTTGGCGGAGTGGATAGTCATTAGGGTTACAGAATTATCTTGTTCGTCGAGTTTGTCGACATCGGCGATTAGGGAGATTTCTTCGAGGAAAATGCTGAGTGACTCCCCTGCTTCCAGTTGATCGTATTTGCTGGCTACGGAAATTAATTCGTAAATATTTTGTAAACGATTTTCGCCTTCGGCTGTTCCGTCGTCGAGGAATTTTTTATAGGCGGAGTATTCGAGTACGTGTTTAATTACTCCGGAAGCGGTGAATTCCTGATTGGTTAATTGAAGTTGTTTGATTAATTTGGTGAAATTTTCTAAAGCGGCGGTTTTGCTGCCGCGAATTTCTTCGATTTGATCGATTTGGCAAAGGGCTTGCCAGAAGGAAATGTCTTCGCGGATGGCGTAGGTTTGAATGGTGTCGATGGTTTTTTTGCCGATTTTGCGGGGAGGGGTGTTGATGATACGTAATAAACTTACGCTGTCATTGGGGTTTTGAACTGTGCGTAGATAGGAGATCATATCTTTTACTTCTTTGCGTTCGTAGAATTTGATGCCGCCGATGATTTTATATGGAATGCTGTAGCGTAAAAAAGATTCTTCAATAACGCGGGATTGGGCATTGGTTCGATATAAAACTACAAAGTGTTTGTAGTCTTTTTCATCCATTAATTTTAATCTTTCCAAAATAGTGTCGGCGATAAAATCCCCTTCGGCGCGCTCGTTGTACATGGATTTTAATGAAATACGATGACCTTCTTTGCGTTCGGTCCAAAGTTGTTTGTCTTTGCGACGAGTATTTTTAACGATGATGGAATGCGCGGCATCGAGAATAACTTGAGTGGAGCGATAATTTTGTTCGAGATAAATTACTTTGGCATCGGGATAATCTTTTTCGAAATCCAAAATGTTCTGAATATTGGCTCCACGGAAGGAGTAAATGGACTGATCAGAATCACCGATCACACAGAGATTGCGGTATTTTTGAGCGAGAAGATTAGTCAAAACGTATTGAGCGTGATTGGTGTCCTGATACTCATCAACGGAAATATAGATGAATTGATCCTGATATTTTTCTAGGATGGCTGGCTTGGCTTGGAAAAGTTCGACGGTTTTCATGATGATGTCGTCGAAGTCGAGGGCGCTGGCTTTTTGTAATTCTTTTTGATAGCGGATGTAAGCGGTGTGAACTTTTTCGGTGAAATAATTATTGGCGAATTTGCCGTATTCTTGAGGGGTGATTAATTGATTTTTGGCGCCGGAAATGAAGTTTAAAATGGCTTTAGGATTGAATTGCTTCGTATCGATGTAAAGTTCATCTAAAACTCTTTTGATGAGAATTTGCTGATCGGCGGTGTCGTAAATTACGAAGGAATTGTCGTAGCCGAGTTCGTGAATATGTTTGCGTAAAATTCGCACGCAAATGGAGTGGAAAGTTCCGACATTGGGGATTCCAGAATCCTGAGTGAGGTAACCAGGTTGATGACCTTGATGAGGTTTATTTAAAAGACGTAGGACGCGTTCCTTCATTTCATTAGCGGCTTTGTTGGTGAAAGTTACGGCCAGAACATTCCAAGGGCTAACGCCTTCTTCCTGAATCAAATAAGCGATACGGCTGGTGAGTGCGCTGGTTTTTCCGGAACCGGCACCCGCTAAAATCAAGACCGGACCTTTGTTGGTTAGAACGGCTTCTTTTTGCATGTCATTGAGATTTTTGAGCAGGTCGGAATTGAGATTGGGCATATTTTTTATAATTTCTTGTGGAAAAATTATAAAGTAAAAAGCTCCGGGTGAGGGAGCTTTTTACAATGACTATAGGGAGAAATTATGTGCTGAACTCGACTGGCGAATTAGCGCAGAGATTATGGAACAATCTGTACTGTGGTTCCGACATCGGCGAAGGCAAAAGCGAAATCGGCGTGGTCAGGAAGTAGACGAACACAACCGTGGCTGCGACGGGTTCCGATATGATTAAGGGCTTCACGCCAGAATACGCCTCGGTCGTTAGCTAGAGATGGTAGGGCGTGGAAACCGTATCCACCGTTTCTAAACATCATAAATTTAGGCATGATGTAATGAGGGGCTGCGCTACCAACACGAACTTCTTGTTTCAAAGAAATTTTAGTTGTTCCATAAGGAGTGGGGGTTCTAGATGTACCACTGGAAACCGGGAAAACTTTAATGGTTTGTCCGCCCAATTGAACGTACAAACGTTGTTCGGAAATATCTACCAATAATTTTTTATCACCTTCAAATTTTGGATCAGCCAAATTAATGCTGATTCCTAAATCACGAGTGATTTTTAAAGTATCTTCATTCAGGGCTGGATTTCCAACTTTCAAATCGAAAGTGGCTTCGGCGCCTGGACTGATCCAAGTGGTGTTTTCAATTACGGGGCTGAAATATTCGCGATAAAGGCCGGCTTGTGATGGAGCTTTAGCCGTAAAGTTGAATTCGGCGATTTCGCCTGGGTTGGCCCGTAGGGTGGTCATGTTGATACGATTTCCCTGGAACCAGCCGGTGTTGCCGAAAACGGCGGCGGCGTGGAAAGGGCTGTTGCGATCTTTATCACGATCAGTTCCTAAATAAGTATAATTAATATTCTCGCATTCACTGGCTCGAGAGAACCAGGCGGTATTACCAGTGTTTTGCATTCTGACTTTAACTTCAAAAAGTTGATCAGGTTCGACAGCTGATGGCATTTCAATAGACAAAAATTTGGCATTATAAAATGCTCTGTCAGTTCGATCGACCTGACAACTGACTGACACCTTTTTAATCATTTGCTCGACTAAATCGGTGGACTGAGCGCGTAAACTGGACAGTGGTCTTTCGACAGTTTGTGCGCTTGCTATAGACATGACAGACATACTGGCAAGGGTGATGGCCAGACAGTTGACAGTGGATTTGAAGTTAAATTTCATTGATTTTGGTATTGAAAATATCTTGCTATTATATAACAAAATGGCTGACACGTCAAATAACCCACTTTGATTAAATTAATGGGATGATAGTTAAAATATGAAATAAATTCAAGTTTTGTCCAAAACGAGTTATTCCAATAATTTCTGCAATTCCTTTTTGAATGTTTCGATGTCTTTGAATTGGCGGTAGACGCTGGCGAAGCGGATGTAGGAGACTTCATCCAGTTCTTTGAGGGAGTTCATGACGTCCTCGCCGATTTGTTTGCTGGAGATTTCTTTGCCGGAGCTGGCCCATTTTTCTTCTAATTGATCAAGCATGTGATCGACTTTTTGTTGAGTAACCGGGCGTTTTTCGCAGGCTTTCCAAATACCGCCGGCTAATTTTTGGCGATTATAGCTTTCGCGCGATTGATCTTTTTTAATGACGAGGAAATTAGCCAATTCTACTCTTTCGAAAGTGGTAAAGCGGTATTGGCAGGAAATACATTCGCGGCGGCGGCGGATTTCTTTTCTTTCATTGGTTTCGCGGGAATCCAGAACGCGGGTGTCATCGTGTTTGCATTTAGGACAGATCATGGCGAAATGTTTTATTTTATGCTTACTTTTAAACGAAAATACGCTATCATTTTTGATGAAAATTGGCAAAAAATAAACATTGAATCTAAAAACCGCGGTACAAAAATTTTTGGAATATTGCGAAATCCATAAGAATCAGTCACAGAAAACTCTGGAAAATTATGGGCATTATTTGCAGCGCTTTGTCGGCTGGGTAGACAAGCGGGATGAGCGAGTGAGCAAGCCAAAATCCGGGAGTGACAATAGTATGGACATTAAGAAAATTAATTTGGAATTGATAGATAATTTTCGACTGTATTTGAATAGATTGAAAGATGCGGATAATGAACAATTGCTGACGGTTAAAACCCAGAATTATCATATTATTGCGCTGCGGGCTTTTTTGAAATATTGCATTCGGCAGGACTGGGAAACTTTGGCGCCGGAAAAAATTGAGGTGGCGAAATTGGGTGACAGAGTTGTGGATTTTTTGGAGCGTGAGGAATTGCAGAGACTTTTTGAAGCGATTGATAGGACAACTTTAAGTGGGCTGCGAGATTATGCGATTTTGCGAACTTTGTATTCGACCGGTTTGCGTGTGAGTGAATTGGTCGGCTTGAATAGGGATCAAATTAATTTGGAGACTGGGGAATTTAGGGTGGTGGGTAAAGGGAGGAAGCAGAGAATTGTGTTTTTGTCGGGGGAAGCGGCGGAGGCGATTAAGGCTTATCTGGCGGGGCGGGGAGACAAGTTTGGGCCTGTTTTTATTAATCATGGGCGGGGGAAGGCGGCGGAGAAATTTTTGGGGGAGGCGGATGGACGGACTATTGATGAAAAAAAGAGAATTACGGCGACGATGGTGCAATATTTAGTGAGAAATTATGGGGTGAAAGCTGGGGTGGTGAAGCGTGTTACTCCTCATAAATTGCGGCATTCTTTTGCTACTGAATTATTGAAAAATGGAGCGGATATTCGCTCAGTGCAGGAAATGCTTGGCCATAGTTCAATTACAACAACGCAAATTTATACGCATTTAACCAATAGTAGACTTAAAGAAGTGCATGAAAAATTCCATAAATAGATTTTTGCAGAATAATTTGATAATTTAATAATAGTTTCACTGAAATTTCATGATAATTTTCGACAAAGTAGTAAAAAAATATAAAAGTAAAAGAGTTCTGGACGGAGTAAGTCTGAGTATTAAAGATGGGGATTTTGTTTCGATTATTGGACCATCCGGAGCCGGGAAATCGACTTTGGTTTATACATTGATTGGGGCGGAAAAAATTCAGGCAGGAAATATCACTGTGGATGGCTACAGAATCAATGAAATGTCTGATAAAGAAATGCAATATTATCGTCGCAGAATTGGCGTGGTATTTCAGGATTATCGATTGCTCCAGCAGAAAACCGTGGCTGAAAATGTGGCTTTCGCTTTGGAGGTTTGTGGTTATGAAGATAAAGAAATTAAGAAAACTGTGGCGGCGTCTTTGAAAGTGGTTGGTTTAAGCGAGCAGGCTAAAAACTTTCCTCATCAACTTTCCGGTGGAGAAAAGCAAAGAGTGGCTATTGCTAGAGCTTTAGTACATTCTCCAAGTTTGATTGTAGCGGATGAGCCGACTGGGAATTTGGATCCGAAAACGGCTTTGGAGATTATTAAATTATTAGTGGAAATTAATAAATCGGGAATTACGGTGATTTTGACTACGCATAATAAAGACTTAGTGAACTTTTTGAATAGAAGAGTGGTGAAAATTGATAATGGAAAAATAGTTGGAGATAAGGGAGAAAGTGGTTATGAATAAACTGAAAATTTGGGATTTATAAAAGTTTCTCTTGAGTCTTTTCAATTTTTTAAATTAGGGGTAAAATGCCGCATTCTTAATTTAAAAATCAAAATATGTTAATTGAAGTGGAAAGTAAGTTTCAAACGGAGAGGAATAATTTGAGCCGGCTTTTGAGTGAGGCGGAGCGGGTGAAAGCTGAGGAAATTACTGATGAATTTGCTGATACGAAGGATTTTGATTTGGTTAGAAATAAATTGCGTTTGCGAAGAAGAAATGGCGAATGGCAATTAAAAATTGGGGTAAGGAATAATTTAACAGCTGATGGAATAAAAAGTTATCAAGAAGTGGAGGGTGATGATGTTGTGAATGAGGCTTTGCTAAAGTTGGTGGGGAAAAATTTGAATGAAATGGAAGTGTTTGCTGTAATTGAGAAATTTAGAGAAAAATATTCTTTAATGGGTTTTGGAATTGATTTGGATAGAGCGAATTATCGATTGTCGGAGTATCAGGTGAATGAGATAGAATTAATGGTTGAGTCGGAGGCGGAGAAGGCTTTGGCTGAAGAGAGAATTAGACAATTTGCCAGTGAGCAAAATTTAATATTGGGGGAGGTGCGTGGGACTTTGATGGAGTATTTATACAGACATCAGCATTCGGTTTATCAGAAGCTGAAAAAATTAAAAAAAGAAGGGCGAGCTAAATAGTGATTTCAGGAAAATTTTATTTTTCTGTTAGACGATTTGATTAGCATGGGGCTAATTTTATTTATTTTGAATGGATTTTTTTGGCTATCCCATAGTGAAAATTAGGCCGAGTGATTCTGAATATCCGGGTATTTTAAAGGAGATCGCGGATCCGCCGTTGAGGCTTTATAGAATTGGGCGGTCTTTGGTGGAATATGGGTGTAAGGTGGCAATTGTGGGGACTAGGAAGGCGAGTGAGAGTGGAATAAGGAATTCTAAGGAATTTGCTAAGGCTTGCGCCGAGGCGGGGCTTACAGTGGTGAGTGGTTTGGCTTTTGGGATAGACTCGGCTGCTCATCGCGGGTGCTTGGATGGGGGTGGGCAAACTATTGCGGTGTTGGCTTCCGGGTTGGATAATATTACTCCACCTGGGCAAAGTGGATTGGTTAGGGAAATTTTGCAGAAGGGTGGGAGTGTGATTTCGGAATATGCGCCGGGTGAGCCAGCTTATAAAATGAGATTTTTGGAGAGGAATAGGATAATTGCGGGTTTGTGCGAGGCGACGTTGGTGGTGGAAGCCCCGCTTAGGTCAGGGGCGATTAATACGGCCACACAGGCTTTTGATCAGAACAGGCAATTGTTTGCTTTGCCGGGAGAGATTAATAAATTGCAGACCAAAGGTAATCATTTATTGATTAAGCAAAATAAGGCGGAATTGGCCGATGATGTTAACGACATTTTGAAGTTTTATAATTTGGAGACGACCCAAAAAAAGCAGGTTAATTTGTCGGTTTATGAAAATATAATTTTGAAATTAATAGCTTTGGAAAAACTGGAAGTGATGGAAATAGTGGCAAAAGCAAAATTGAATTATAGCGAAACCATGCTGGCTTTAACCGGGTTGGAAATTAGTGGATTAATTAGAAAAAATTTGGAAAATCGATGGGAGATATGTCTTAACTGATGGTGGTCACACGATGAACTTCTTCCAAAGTTGTAATACCTTTTAGTACTTTCAGAACGCCATCTTCGCGCATGGTAATCATGCCTTTGCGGCGAGCGGATTCAATCATTTTGGTGGTGGAGGCGCTATTTAAAATCAAATCTTTAATTTCAAAATCAACTTCGAGCATTTCCACTAAAGTCACACGACCTTTGTAACCAGAATGAGAACATTTGTCACAACCTGGAGCTTCAGGAAGTTGATCGGGAACTGTTAATTTTTCGGTAGGGCGAATTAATTGAATGGCATCAATCACCTGCTGCAATTCTTTACGCTCGGATTCCGGAACTGGTTTTAAGACCTGACAATGTGGACAAATTTGGCGAGCGAGACGCTGACCGATAATGGTGTGCAAAGAAGGTGCGATCATGAAGGCTGGGAGGCCCATGTTGATAAGACGAGGAATGGTTTCGATGGCGGAGTTGGTATGGAGGGTGGAAAGAAGAACGTGACCGGTAAGGGCAGCCTGAGCTGCGGTTTCGGCTGTTGGTAAATCACGAATTTCCCCGATCATCACAACTTGTGGATCCTGACGAAGCACGGAGCGCAAACCGCTGGCGAAAGTGTAGCCACCTTTTTCATTAATTTGGCTTTGAGTGATACCTGGCAAGTGGTACTCAATCGGATCTTCCAGAGTAATAATTTTATTTTCCGGATGATTGAATTTTGAGAGCAATGTGTAAAGGGAGGTGGTTTTACCTGAACCGGTAGGACCAGTCATTAGAATCATGCCGTGAGTAATTTTGGAAAGGTTTTCGATTTTGCGGAGATAATTTCCGGAATAACCAAGCTCTTCGAAAGAGACTAATTGTCTGCTACTGTCCAACAATCTAAATACGAAACTTTCGCCATACTCAGTTGGTAAAACGGAAACACGAACGTCGATTTTACGGTCATTTACTTTGAAATCAAAACGTCCATCCTGAGGGATATCGTTAACATTAACTTTTACTTTTGCCTGATATTTAATTTGATTGGCGATATTGTTGAAAATGCTTTTGTCCAAATTAAAGGCTTCGTGCAGGACGCCGTCGATACGGTAGCGGACGCGGATTAAGGTTTCTTCGGTTTCTAAATGGACGTCGGAGGAACCGGCTTTTAAGGCACCTACACAAATCATATAAACTGCTTCTTCTGAATTTACAGTTTTCAATTTTTTACCTAGTTCAGCCAATTCGGCCAATTCTTTTTCATAGGTTTTGATTTGGCTTTCATCCAAATGCGTGTCGATTTTTTTCTTAACGATATACTGGGCGGATTGGTAAAGCTTTAAGGCATCTAAAATACCAATATCAGAGGATAAATTAACGTTTATTAAATATCCCTGGTTTTTTAAATCAGTTATAACGGCGCGAGTTCCAGGGTCGGTTGGATGGGCGACGGAAAGGCGTAATTTTTTGCCGACGCGGAAAAAAGGAATGATTAAATTCTGCTTAGCTACCTCCGGATCTATTAATTTTAGTAAATCAGGATTGATTGGGGTTTTGCTGATTTCGATATAGTTCATGCCCATGGTTTGGGCTTTTTCCTGGGTGGCTTTTTCCTGAGCTTCTAAATTAATTTTATTGAGATTGTTAACCAAAAGTTTTTCATCTTTGAGGTCGGTGGCATTGGCTTTTGGGGGATTTAGAACTGAATAGAATTCGCTGCTGGTGGCTGGCGGGGCTGACTGAACAGGAGCGGCGGCTGAGGCAGCATTTGGAGGAGCGGCAACAGGAGTTTCAGCGCTTGTGGAAGGGCTGTCCTTAGAGCCTGGATTTTGATAATTGATCGGGTCGGCCATGCGAAAATAATAATATCTGGGTATTATAGCAGATTTAAGGGCTTTTTATAAGGCTTAAATAACTAAAAAGCCCCTTTGACCTGGAGAGGCGAAAGGGGCTTTGGTTTTTATACTGTTTTAAAGATGTTTATTCGGCCTTTTTAACTTCTTCAGAGATCAATTCAGCCTCGTCTTCAGTAATGCCTTCTAAACCGCTTAAATCGGCAATACTCAAACCGTGTAATTGGGCGATCATTGTGAGATTGGCTGCTTCTAATTTAGCGATGATTTCTGGGCTGAAAGCTTCAATTTCTTTGATTGTTTGAGCTTTTGGTTGATTATCCTGACCTGCTCCTTGCATTTCACCGATATCGAGAACATCGATTTCCAAGCCAGTTAGACGGGATGCTAAACGAACATTTTGACCACTTTTACCAATAGCCAATGGGCGTTGATCTGGATTTACATAAACTTTAGCTCTCTTGGCGTCCTCATCCAATTGAATGGCGGCTACTTTAGCTGGAGCAAGGGCGGTTCTGATATATTGATCAATATCGTCTGACCATTGAATAATGTCGATTCTTTCGCCATTTAATTCATCCATAACATTTTGTACACGAACACCTTTTTGACCCACACAAGAACCGATTGGATCGATTTTTGGATCATTAGAACTAACGGCAACTTTGGAACGAACGCCTGGTTCGCGAGCAATTCCTTTTATTTCCACCAAGCCGCTTTTAATTTCCGGGATTTCCAATTCCATCAATTTCATTACTAAACTTGGATGGCTACGGGAAATTAATAATTGAGGTCCACGGCTGGTTTGAGTAACTTTGTCCAAATATAATTTAATTCTTTGACCAGCATAATATCTTTCGCGTGGGATTTGTTCATTATGAGGCAAAATTGTAGTTAACTTGTTGTCCAAATTAACGTGAACAGTATTGTATTCAACACGTTGAACCAAGGCATTAATCAATTCATTTTCTTTGTCTTTGAAATTTTCGAACATCACTTCCCTTTCCGCTTCCTGAATTTTCTGAATAATCACCTGTTTAGCTGATTGAGCTGCGATTCTTCCATATTCCATCGGAGTTACGTCGATTTTGATTTGATCGCCGATTTTAGCATTTTTGCGGTAACGAGTTGCGTCTTTAAGGGAAACTTGAAGTTCAGAATCTTCTACTTTTTTAACAATTTCTTTTACTAAGTAGACAGTTGCCAATTCGCGTTCTTCATCTAATTCAACTTCGATATTTTGATCCTTATTTCCATAATCCTTACGATAAGCGGCTTTCAAAGCAGCTTTAATCGTATCCATAATTCTTTCCTTAGGAATATTTTTTTCGTCGCAAAGTTGATTGATGGCAGCGATAAATTGTGATTGCATAGTTTTCTTGATTACTTGTTTTTAAACTTTCTTTGCTGATAAGCGGACAGCAAAGAGCAGAATCTTATGATTAAGACTCTGTTTCTAAGAACAATTTACCTGAAAAAGTTGGGATTGTAAAGATTTTGGCTAGGCGGATGGCTGGAAAGCGCCTAATCCTGTTTGATTAGACCATAAACAATTGAAGCGGGGAAACCACGTGTGGCTAAGAATCTGGCTACCTTTGCTTTTTCTTTAGCGGGTAATTGGGAAATTTTTTGATAATGTTTTCTTTCTAAAGCCTGCTTTGCCAATTGTAATTCATCAAGCGCGGCCTGATTGATTTTCTGTTCAATAATTTCCTGATCAATACCTTTTAAATAAAGATTATGTTTGAGCGCGCGAATGCCTTGGGGTTTTTTGCGAACTTGGGAATCGATGTAAAAAAGGGCGTAATCTTGATCGTTGAGGAAATTGGAATTAATTAATTTATTGATGATTTCGGCCAGCTCACTCTCGGAAATCGGAAGCGGCAATTTTTGATTTCGTGCATCCAGTTTTTTGATCATTTCCTTGATGGTGTAACGGCGACGAGCCAGAAGATCATAGGAATAGAGGAGGATTTTTTGTTGGAGCTTGTTCATGGCAAACTTGATTTTATTTTGTGCTGAATTTGTAGATTGAGAACTTATTTTGGCAAAAAAATTTCCGCTGCAACAAGGCGGTTACGAAGTTGCAGCGGAAATTCAACCGAAAACAAATTATTCCTGTACAGGAGCTTGAGCTTTGGCAGATTTAGAAATTGGACGAGCAGGAGCAGCTGGTAGTTCTGCAACTGACCCATTGTCTTCATCCTTTATTTTCTTCACTACTTCCAAGACATCTTTTTCGATACTTTTAGCGATTTTTTCGTTTTCTTTAAGAGTTAAGAAAGCGCGAGTATTTTCTCTACCTTGGCCGATTTTATTTTCTCCATAGCTATAGAAAGCTCCGGCTTTTTTAATCACTTCATATTTAACTCCAAGATCGATCAAGTCACCCAGACGGCTGATACCCTTGTTATACATGATATCGAATTCTGCAGTTTTGAAAGGAGGTGCAACTTTGTTCTTAACAATTTTAACTTTCACACGATTACCAGTGTATTGTTTATCATCACCAGTTCCCTCTTCCAATTTACCAGCACTACGAATTTCCAAACGAACTGAAGCGTAGAATTTAAGAGCATTTCCACCAGTAGTTGTTTCAGGATTTCCAAACATCACACCGATTTTCATTCTCAATTGATTGATGAAAATTACAGTAGCTTTGGATTTACTAATAGCAGCGGTTAATTTTCTTAGAGCCTGACTCATTAAACGAGCCTGCAAACCCATGTGAGAATCCCCCATATCACCTTCGATTTCAGCTTTGGGAGTAAGAGCGGCTACGGAATCGACTACGATAATATCAACGGCATTGGAGCGAACTAAAGTTTCGGCAATTTCCAAAGCCTGTTCACCACTGTCCGGTTGGGAAACTAATAAATTTTCTAAATCCACACCAATTCTTTTCGCGTATTCTGGGTCTAAAGCATGTTCAGCATCAATGAAGGCAGCGATTCCTCCTGCTTTTTGAATTTCAGAAATCATATGCAGAGTTAAAGTGGTTTTACCGGAACTTTCTGGACCATATACTTCAACAATACGTCCTTTCGGAATACCACCTCCTAAAGCAATATCCAAAGAGAGAGAACCAGTGGGAAAAGTTTCCACATGCATTTTTTGTGAAGTACCCATTTTCATGATTGAACCTTTACCAAATGATCTTTCGATCTGAGATAATGCCAATTCTACCGCCTGCTGTTTTTCTGATAAGTTAGCCATAAGTTTGATGAAATTAAATTATTTTTTAAACTTGCCTAGATGATAGGTGAGTGAATGCTCACCGTCAAGATTTACCCCTGTACAGGTAGAAAATTTGTGTCTTATTTTTAAACGTCGGAGATTAAATAAATATAAATTTTTGCTTAAATTTCAGAGCAAAACCTAGGCAAATTGACATAATTTGAAATAATGCTACATTTGCAGACAAATAATAAAATATGATGAAAAATTTATTAGTTGATAATCCACAATTTGACGCTGTCTTTCAAACTTCTTTAACAGAATCGTCGGCAAGACTGGGACAGACTAGAGTAAATATGTTTATAAAACCGGCTGGGAAGATTTTGAATATTGAGGCTCAAATGTTGAGAAATGAAGCGAGAAAAAATTCATTTGAAAGAGATGATTATCCGGTAAGAGTACTTAATGAGTATGATGCTTATTCTGCGGTTAATAAGGCTTACTGGGAAGAAAATTATGGACAGGAGATTACTGAGATAATCATGAAAGGTCGAATTAAGTTTTGCATATTTGTGAATAGCGTTTGTTTAGATGAGAGTAGTAGTGATGACTGGAAGTTGATTATTGATGATATTAGAAAAAGAGGTGGAAAGACGGAAGCTTATGCATATGAAAATGTGGGAGTAGGAATAAGTAAGGTATTTTTTCATGCTGATGAAAAGTACGCTTTGCCTAGTACTAAATTTGCTTTAGTGGTGGAAAAATTGCGTTTAAATGATGAGGCGGAAATATATTTGGAAGAAATTCGGGAGTTGAGAAATTTTTTGATGAGAGAATGTGTTGATGGTCAATCGAAAGAACGATTAATGAAGGCTGTAGATAAAAGATTGAGTGATGATCCAATGAATGGGATTATGATTAGAACAAGCGGTATGGAGATTCAAAAATTGGGGCTTTTGAGTGGACTCGGACTGAGTCCGAAGGCAATAAATGCTCAAATGCATAAATCGGTAATGGAGGCTTTGGGGATTAGTTTGGCGGATAAACAAAAACCGACCCTACTTCCGTAAGGTCGGCTTTTTAGATGGAGAAAATTATTCGGTGATGATTGCGCCGGTAGAAACTACTTCAAAGGCGGAACCAGGAACTTGTTTGATTTGGCTTAAATCTTCGTCATCCCAGTTTGGATTGCGATCGCCGGTGATAAACCAGTCGGAACCGTTATCGGCCATGATCATTCCATATTTTTTCAGGGCTTCCAAAATGACACGGGATTGGCCAGTATAACCGGAAAGGTCGAAGTCTTGTTTTAGACGTAGACGAAGACCCATTGGTGGGCGATTGGAATCGGTGGAGGAACTTGCCCAGTGGGTGGCTGGATGAATGTAAGCGCGTTGAGATTTGCTGACAGTGAAACGGACGGCGTGATTAATTTCACCGGCTGCTACTTCATCGTATCTAACTAAGCCTGGAAGAATTGGTAATCCAGCGGCATCGGCAGAAGTCCAGCCGGCTGGGCGTAGGGCGTTGGAATTCAGCATGAATTTAGCGGCTGAGCCAACACTCCAAGTGTTTCCTTCCAAGAAAGAATAATACATTTCGTAAAGCACGCAGTTGGTTTTATCCAAAACGATTACATGACGATCACCATCGGAATCCGCACCGCCTTCAATTGGCGCATTGGGAGGGATGGGAGCCATTCCGAAATCGCTTTCATCGGCGTAATCGGCATTTACTTGAACTAAAGGTTGGCTGCCGTCCACGGTTACCCAAGGAATTCCGTAATCCGGATTAGAGCCAAAATCGGGATGAAGATTTTGGCGGCCACTTAAAATTGAAGAAATATAATTGGCGGAATTGGGGTGAATTGGATAATTGGAAATGTCAGTGTTCCATGGGTTGTCGGAAGGGAAAATTTGGCAGCCGGCGATTTGGGGAGCTGAACCGGAATCTGAACTGGAGTCATTATCGTTGTTGTCTGGGGTATCAGTATTATTGTCAGTATCATTGTTTTGATTGTCTGAATTATCGGCAATGCTTTTATTCCAATGTTTAACCAAGATAATTACTTTTGCTGCTTCGGCGCGGGTGATTAAATTGCTTGGGCGGAAAGTTCCATTGCTGTATCCACCAACAAAATCATATCGATCGGCTAGGTTGATATATTTGGCGAACCAGTCGGAGCTACTGACATCAGCATACTGGCTGTTGGTTGAGGAAAAATCGCCTGGGCTGAAACGGGAAGATAGAATGATTTTGAGGGCTTCGGCGCGATTGATGCTTTGATTTGGACGGAAAGTTCCATCTGAATAGCCATCAACCCAGCCTTCGGCGCGAGCGTCAGCAATTACCTGATAAAACCAATCGCCACTGCGCACATCTTTGAAATTAATATTATTGTCATAATTGTAATCGCCGTCGCCCATACATTGGATAATCATTTTTACCAATTCGGCGCGGGTAATAGAGGCATTTGGACGGAATTGTTGGAGCAAATTGCCCTGGCTGTCTTTATAGCCTTCCACACCACATTCGGTTTTTAAGGATTCGGCGTATTGAGAAGCCCAATGTCCACTGGTGTCCTGGAAAAAAGCGGCGGAAACCTGGGAGATGCCTAGCACTGATAAAGCAGTAACAAGAAAGGAGAGACTAATTAGACGTTGAGATTTTTGCATATTAAATTAATTAAATAGCTGTTTTGATCTTAGCATTTTATTGACAAGAAGGGCTGTTTTAGGTGGAGATAAACTTGCGATTTGCTCGAAATGATGTAAAAATACATTTCACCTAATCTAAAAGTATGAAAATATTGTTTTTGGGCGATGTGTTCGGAAAACCAGGACGTCAAACGGTGGCAAAAGTTCTGCCGGAAATGATTAAAGAAAAACAGCCGGATTTGGTGATTGCCAATGTGGAAAATATTCATCATGGCAAGGGGGTTTCCAGT
Organism: Candidatus Altimarinota bacterium; assembly: GCA_051657905.1. Taxonomy (GTDB): domain Bacteria; phylum Patescibacteriota; class Gracilibacteria; order UBA1369; family UBA1369; genus JBOFLO01. The sequence continues at coordinate 14,997 of JBOFLO010000072.1, forward strand.
TCCAAAATTGAGGAGATGCAAAAGGCGGGGGTGGATTTTTTCACTTCGGGTAATCATATTTGGAAGGTGAATCAGATTTATGAATATTTGGATCAGGAAGAGTATCCTTTGCTCCGACCGGGGAATTATCCGGATAAGGCGCCGGGGCGCGGAGACAAGATTATTGAGACGAAAAGTGGAAAGAAGGTTTTGGTGATTAATTTGATGGGAAGGGTTTATATGCCGGCGCAATTGGGTGATCCGTTTGCTAAAGCTGAGCAGATTTTAGAGAAATATAAAGCGGAGGGGTTGGAATTGGGCAAGGGATTGGCAGCGATTTTTGTGGATTTTCATGCGGAAGCGGGATCGGAAAAAATGGCTATGGGGCATTATTTGGATGGAAGAATTAGTGCCTTGGTAGGTACGCATACACATATTCCGACAGCCGATGAACAGATTTTGCCGGGTGGAACTGCTTATCAAACTGATACGGGCATGAATGGTTGCTATGACTCGGTGATCGGTGTTAAAAAAGAAGAGATAATTGAAAACTTTTTGACGCAAATGCCGGTTAAACATACTGTGGCTGAAGGGCCGACAGTGTTCAATTCTGTTTTAGTGGAATTGGATGAGAATGGATTAGCCAAGAAAATTGAAAGAATTCAAAGATATTTGCAGTAATTATTTAAGATAAGCAAAACAAGAATATGGAAAATGTGCCAATTAAAAGAAGTACGAGAGTAATCAGCTATGTGATTATTTTTGGGGTGGTGTTTTACCTGGGGTGGGCTGTTGGAGGAGCTTTTAATTCTCAGCCTGCAGCGGGAAACAGCAGCAATATTTTTAATAATTTTGGAAAAGCTCAAAGTATTCCGGATGGAGTTGATTTAACTACTTTTTGGAAAGTGCGCGATATTTTGAAAGATAAATATGTTGATGCGGAAAAACTGGATGATCAAAAAATGGTTTATGGGGCGATACGAGGTTTGACTGATGCTTTGGAAGATCCGTATACAATTTATATGGACCCGACTGAAACGGCTGAGTTCAGCCATAGTTTAAATGGAGAAATGGAAGGAATTGGCGCTGAATTAACTGTAAAAAATCAACAATTGGTGGTGGTTTCTCCTTTAAAAAATTCTCCAGCGCAAAAAGCCGGATTGAGTCCAAATGATGTGATTTATAAAATTAATGGGGAAATTACAGCGGAAATGTCCCTTTATGATGCGATTAATAAAATTCGTGGGGAAAAAGGAACTGAGGTGACTTTGACTTTGGTAAGAGAGGGCGTGAATGAGCCTTTTGATGTGAAAATTGTGCGTGAGGAATTGAAAATTGAAAGTGTGACTTCGGAGGAGGTTGAACCGGGAATTTGGGTGATTTCAATTGATCAATTCAGCGATGATACTAAGGCGGAAATGTATAGACAGTCGGCGGAAATTCAGGCTAAAAATCCGAAAGGAATTATTTTGGATTTGCGTTATAACGGTGGCGGATATTTGGAAGGTTCAGTGGATGTGGCTTCGGTATTTGTGAAAGGAAGAGAAAAAATTGTGAGTGTGAAATATAGAGATGCGAAAGAAACTGAAACATTGAGTACAAGTGGCGAGGTGATTCTGCCGGATGTTCCACTATTGGTTTTGATTAATAAAGGTTCCGCGTCAGCATCGGAAATTGTGGCGGGAGCTTTGCAGGATTTGAAGCGCGCCGTGGTGATGGGGGAAACTTCTTTTGGAAAAGGTACAGTTCAGGAAGTTGATCCACTTGCGGACGGTTCAAGTATTCGTTTTACAATTGCCAAGTGGTATACACCTTTGGATAGAGAAATTGATAAGGTGGGAATTGTGCCGGATATTGAAGTTAAACTGACTGAAGAGGATTTCTTGGCTGATAAAGATCCGCAGATGGATGAGGCGGTGAAGTATTTGCAGAATTTGAAATAAGCAACTTTATCTATTCTTAGGTTCAGTATAATCTGTGAGAGGAGTTGATTCTATTGCATTTAATGCAGTGTTAAGTTTCTCACGGATTCTTTTATGTAATTCAGTTCTGTCTATTTTGCCAGCGCGTAAATCTTCATAAGCCTGCTCTATTCCATGATAAGCATTTAGCTCGGTAGATTCATTATCTATTTGATTTTTAGTCATAATAAATTTTTTTAATTTTCCTGAGCTTAGTATGACATTAAAGTTTGCAAAAATTAAGTGCAATCAATTAATCGGTAGCCCACTCCATGCACGGTTTGGATTTTCAAATGTGGGATTTCGCGTTTGATTTTTCGGCGGAGATTGGAGAGGTGGACTTCTAAGGTGTTGGTTTTGGCGTAGAGGTCGTAATTCCAGACCAATTCGAGTAGGGAATGTTTGTTGATTACTTGATTTTTATTGGTGAGGAGGAAAAGGAATAATTGGAATTCTTTTTTGCGAAAGCTGATTAAGCGGCCGTCAGGTAAGGTTATTTCTAGACTATTGGCTAGTACTTTGAAATTGTCGAGGGAGTAGACAGGGGTGGCTGTGGACATAGAAAAGAAGGTGAAAGTAAGAACGTTTTATCAGCTTGGGATTAAGGAAAATTAAAGATTTATTAATAATAGTCTGAAGAATTCCTAAAATCAGCTTGAAGGAAGGAAGGTTTTGACTTAGAATTCGGTGGCTTTTCGACAGCATTTCATACGGAGAGATGGCAGAGTGGTCGAACGCGGCGGTCTTGAAAACCGTTAGGGGCGCAAGCCTCTCCTGGGTTCGAATCCCAGTCTCTCCGCCAGAAAATAAATCAACTAAAAAATTTTAGGCTGATTTGTTATAATCAAAGCATGTTAAATTACGCGAAAAAATTCCAAACAATTGATGAGCATATTCAAACTTTCCCGAAAAATGTTCAGGTGATTTTAGAAAAGATTCGCAAAACTATTCAAGACACTGCGCCTGAAGCGGTTGAGGCAATTAGTTACAATATGCCGGCTTTTAAATTGAAAGGAAAAGTTTTGGTGTATTTTGCTGGATGGGAGAAACATATTGGATTTTATGCTTTGCCGTCGGGGAATAAAGCTTTTGCCAAGGAATTGGAAAAATATAAAGTTGGGAAAGGTTCGATACAGTTTTCTTTGGATAAGCCGATTCCTTATGATTTGATTAAAAAAATCGTGGAATTTCGAGTGAAGGAATTAAAGATGAATGTCCGCTTGGGCAATTAGACATTCACTCCATTTTCTCTGAGAAAAGGAATTAGTTTATTCATTGGAATAGCGGTTCGGAAGTTATAATTTCCTTCAATTCTTTCGGCGAATCTTAATAATCCGTCGGCTTCAAAAGCTCCGGCGCATTTGACCGCGGGGAAGCGGGCTACATAATCAGCAATTTCAAAATCCGAAAGTTCGCGGAAAGTGACTTGGCATTTTTCTACAGTAGAAAGAGATTTTTGGGTATTGCTGTTGTGGACAACCAATCCTGTGACAATTTCAAAAGTTTCTGCGGAAAAGGATTTTAACATTTGTTTGGCATGTTCTTCGTCGCGGGGTTTTTCGATAATTTGATCTTTGTGAACTACAAATAAATCGGCGGCTATAATGATTGCGTCGGGGTTTTGTTCGGCGATTTTTTGGGCTTTGGCCTGGGAGAGCATTTGAGCTAATTGATGGGGGTCTTGATGACGAATGGCAGATTCATCAATATCGCTGGGGATTGTTTCATAAACGAGTCCTAAGATATCTAAGGAGTGTTTTCTGAAAGGAGATTGGGAGGCGAGAATTATTCTCATATTAGATTAGTATTTATGTTACTATAGCTTGGGCGGATTTGAAGTCAAAAACTAATTAATAAACTTCACCTACGTATGGATAAATCGATGAACAGCAATCATTATGGACGACTTGTGATTATGATTGTGCTGTCTTTTTTATCAATGTACGCATTGATGTATGCGATGGTTGATTCAATTGGCAATGTCTATGCCAATCTCAATCAGTTTTATATGGCTGGGCTGATGACGGCTCCCATGGTTGTGATTGAAATGCTGCTGATGGGAGGAATGTATGAGAATAAGAAAATTAATGCAGTGATTATTGGAGGGAGCATTATTTCAGCGATTATATTTTTTATGTTGATTAGACAGCAAGTTGGAATTACTGATAAACAGTTTTTAGAGTCGATGATTCCGCATCATGGTGGAGCGGTTTTGATGTGCGGGCAAGCGACAATTTCAGATCCTGAGATTAAACAATTATGTGAAACAATCATTACTGGGCAGCAAGCGGAGATTGATCAAATGAAAGCTAAGTTGAGCGAATTATAACTACACTGACTTTTGGCCTACAACAATAATCGGTTGGCCGTTTTTATCTTCGCCAGCTAATTCTAATGAACTTCCATCCTGGAAAGTTACTTTAAAGATTTTATGCATAGTTTCAGTAATACATTTTTCTATTCCGGCGCGGCGGTAGAAATCCGCTATTTCCTCTGGGAAAGGTATAGCTTTGTAGTGAACAATGGCTTGAGATTGTAAGTGGGCGACCAGAGGGTCGTACTTTCTGGTATGGGAGTTGGAGACAAATTCCTTATAACTGCCATCCTCGATGTTGTAAGCCAGATATTTATTGGAGATGGTGTTTTTTACCTGAGCGGCAATTAATTCACTGGTGTTTAGGACAACTTGGGAAATGCGAGGATTAACTTCTGGCGATGTTTGTGAGGTTTGAGGGGCTTCCAGGGGCTCAAGTTGTTTAATTTCCTGTAAGTTTGAGGGACTGAAATCGGTGGTTACCAATTGAAGAGCGGAAGTTCTTTGAGAATTCATAAAAACTGTTTAGAAATTAAGCGCGGGAATCTTATGAAAATCTCTAAGGCAAGTCAATACAGAAAAGTATTTTTTATGTAACTCAAAGCGTTTTGGAAAGGAAAAACTTTTAAAGTTTCAAAAATGGGGTTCGACATATCTAGAGATTATAGCGATTTTTTACTAAAAAGTAAAATTATTTAAAGTTAAGAAGGGTAAATTGATTAAAAAAGAGTAAGTATTTGTTTGCATTTTAGATGGTTAGATATTAATATTTCGTGGCAAATTGGTCTGAATAATTTGCAGTAAGCCATAAATGGAGAGATACCCAAGAGGCTGAAGGGGCGGGATTGCTAATCCTGTAGGAGGGGGCAACCCCTCGCGAGAGTTCGAATCTCTCTCTCTCCGCCATTAAAAATGCTTATTGTTAGGCGGTATAGCCAAGTGGTAAGGCAGCGGTTTGCAAAACCGCCATTCCCCGGTTCAAATCCGGGTGCCGCCTCCAAAATTTTTATGAAAGAATTTCTGAATTATATTGGTGATGGGGATTGGGAAAAAGATATTTTTTCTGATTGGGCGAGTAATGAAGAAAATCAACCTGGATGGCAGGAAACGGCCAAAATGAAAGGTTGGGATAATTGGAGAGAATGGAGGTCCTTTTCTGCGGGGAAATTAAATTTACAGAATAGAGAGTGGCGGATTTATAGTATTGAAAACCCGTTGAAGGTGGTGCCAGGGATTTTGGTCGGGCCTTTTCCTTCTTGGCAAAAATACGTGCCGGACAATTTGATTAATCAAATTTCGTTTGGAGATTATTTAGAATTGAATTTGGAAAGGTTGAGAAATAATTTGAAAATTAATGAATTAATAGATAATTTTCCTGCAAGTACACAAATAATTGGATTGATAGAGCCAATTAATCAGCAAATTGTTTGCGTAGAAGGCACACATCGCTGCACCGCGATTAGTTTGGCAAGTAAATTGAATAGGGAAATTGCCGGTTTGAAAGAAGTGCGTATAGCTTTGGCGAAGTTAGAAGAAAGTGAAAAAGATTTGCTTTCTGAGGCCTTAAAAATAGGCACAAAAAAACCTGAATAAACGGCGAATTCACCTCTGGTATTGCCAAAAACAAGTTTGATTATCCAAAAAGGGTTGCGGTTTTAAGAAGCTTAACTATAATCAGTGCAGTTAAGTTTTTAATAATATTTAAATCGTAATTTCTATATGGAACATACAAATCAAAAAGGTGCTAACAAATTTGTGATCTTGGATGGTCACAAAACTGACTTTGGTACTATCTGGGGTAATTTTGTTTATCTCATTAATCATGCATTGGATATTTTCAAAAAAGATCCAGTTACTTTCATTATAGCTGCGCTACTTCCATTATTGGTTAGCTGGGCTTTATTAATTATCGTTCTTCCAATTTTGGCAACTGCCGCGGCGAGTATGTACGGCATTTTAGCAATTGTAGTATCGGTTTTGATGTTTGTACTTACAGTTGTATCTTACTTAGCTGTTTTGAAAGCGACTGTTGATAAAGCAAAAGGTAATAATGTAAACGTAGGTGAATTATTTGGTTTCGCTTTGAAGAACTTTGTAAATTACATCATTCTTGGTATCAAAGTTCTATTAACAATTTTTGGTGGTTTAACAAAATTTGTTAATTCATGGTTATCTACAGTTTACTTTGTAGAAAATAATGGAAAAGTTGATGAAGCAGTTAAATCCAGCCAAGCTACTTCTGAAAAGAAAACTGCTACTGTTGCTTGGGGTATGATCGTTTCTTCAGTTGTGGTTAGTATTGCTGGAAGCATTTTATCTAGCATTTGGTTGGCAGTATTAGGTGGTGTTCCATATGTTGGTTCAATTGGTTCATATGCAATCACTGGTCTAATTACTGTATTCACTCTTCTATGCAGTGTTGTTTTGAAGAATGAATTGGAAAAAGGTCATTCTGCTTAATTCTAAATTAGAAAGATTAAGAAAAACCCCAGCCATTAGGTTGGGGTTTTTTAATGTGTCGATAAAGTAGACAAGGATTTACTGGAAGGCGCTTAAATTACATTCGGTCGAAGCTGGCTAGGCCGAGTATGTTTAAACCGTTTTTTAGGACGATGGAGGTGGCTTCTACTAATTTAAGACGGGCGGCTAGGATTTCTGGGCGTTGGATTTTTAGAACCGGGACGGCGCTGTAGAAACTATTGAAGGTTTGAGCTAATTCAAATAAATAATTGGTGAGGAGATTCGGTTTATAATTATTTACAGCGATTTCGACTGCTTCGGGCAGGCGAATTAATTGTTTAAGCAATTTTTGTTCTAAATCCAGACCGTAAGGGGTGAGAGATTCTTCTTCTAGAGCACGTTTATCTTCGTTTATAGAGAATAAAGAGGTTTGATCGGATTCGGACGAAGGCTGTTGATTGGCGGCCTTTTTAAGGATGCTATTGGCGCGAGCCTGGGAATATTGTAGATATGGCGCGGAATTGCCGTCGAAGGAGAGAACTTTATCCCATTCGAAAGTGAAATCGCTTTCGGGTGCCTGGCAGATTAAGGCGTATTTTAAAGCGGAAATAGCTAGGGCGCCGGAAACTTGTTTGCGTTCGTTTTCGGAAAGGTCGGTGGATTTTTCGTTAACTAAGGCTTGGGCACGTTGCAAAGCTTCTTTGATGAGATCTTTTCCGAGAATAACCGTGCCTTTGCGTGTGCTCATGGTTGAGTCTGGGAGGTGCATACGACCGTAAACCACATGTTTGAAATCGATTTGGGCTAAGTTTAATAATTTAGCGGAAGCGAATAGTTGATTGAAATGAAGTGTTTGAGCAACATCAACTACATAAATTAAGCGCTTTAACTCTGGAAATTCCTGAAGACGTTGCTGAATGCTGGCTAAATCACGAGTGGAATAAAGCGTGGAGCCATCGGATTTTTGGACAATGGATGGAGGTAAATTTTGTTCTTCCAAATTAATAATGAAAGCGCCATTTTCTCCTTCAATAATTTTCCCTGAGGCTTTTCCTTGTTCTAAAATTTGTTTAGCTGGCTGAACGAATTCGCTTTCGGCATGTCGCCAGTTATGTTGAACACCGAGAGTTTTGAAAACTGTGTCGATTTCTTTTAAAGAGACTTCTTTAATCCATTGCCAGATTTCTAAATTTTGACTATCCCCTTCTTCGAGTTTTTTAAATTCGGCGCGACCTTCGGCTTCTAAAGCAGGATTCTTTTCTTCTTCTTCGTGGAAACGAATATATAGTTTTAATAATTCGGTGATCGGATCTTGTTTAACTTCTTCGGAGGTGGACCAATTTTTATAGGCGTAAAGCAATTTACCGAATTGCGTTCCCCAGTCGCCCGGATAATCGGCGGCGATGACATTGTAGCCGACTGAACGATGGAGATTGACCAAAGTTTGGCCGAGAATTGTGGTTAAAAAGTGATGCGCGCCAAAAGGTTTGGCGATATTTAAAGATCCGTATTCGATCATGATTTGCTGATTTTGGCCGAGATTTAAGTGGCCAAAGTGATTTCGTTGATCGAAAATACTTTGTAATTGAGTTTGAAAATAAGTTGGGCTGAGGCGGAAATTGATGAAGCCCGGGCCTAAAATGGTTATTTCTTGAAGATCTTCGTGTGCAGGGAAATTTTCTTTGATTTTATTAGCGATTTCTTGAGGATTTTGGCCTAGTTGTTTGCTGAGTTTGAGGGCGATGCTGGAGGCGTAATCACCGTGGGAAGAGTCTTTGGGTGTTTCGATGTCTAATTGGTCGGGGGTGGGCTGGAGGTCGGGAAAAGCGGAAAGAAGGGCTTGTTGAAGAGCGGATTTTAATTGATCTTTGATGACAATGCTGCTTGGTAGGGTTGAATAATCGACTGAAGTAGACGAAGGAAGGGCTTTTTCAGAAGTGGATATTTCAGAAACTTGAGGAGCTGATTTGGCTTCTTCGGCTAATTTTTGTTGATATTCTTGTTCTTTATCCGAGATATAATCTAAATCAATTTCAGTTTCCTGAGCGTTTAAATGGAAAATTTCTGCGATGTGAGTGTTGGCGTAACGGCTTAAAGTGCTATCTATTTCAGCAATTTTACGGTCGAGTTGGGTTTCGTCATATTGAGCCAAATTGGGAAACCATAATACCAAATGTTTAGTTTGGGGTTGGAAATCAAAATCAGGGGCTTTTTTGCCTTTTTTTGGTTCGTAGAGGTCAATTACATAATCTTTTTCGGCTTGATCTAAATCAAAACCGAATAAAGGGATCATCATTTTTAAGGAAAGATAATGAGCCAGATTATAGAAATTATTATTTCCTTCGAGGTCTTTGTTATTAACAATTTTCTTGATACGGGAGCTGAGCAGGTAGGTTTCTAAAAGTGTAGAGCCCTCTTCCAAACTTGGTGCGAAGATTTGATTGAAGTTATCTTTGGGCGTAACTTTTTTGAAATCATTGCGAGTGACAGCGCTGCTTCCACGCAATAATTGCGATACTGTAGAGGATTTACGGCTATTATTGATATTTTTGACCAGCAGGATAATGATGTCCAGGCCGGGAAATTGTTGGAGAACCGATTGTGCTAGTTTTACTTTCATAAGAAAAATTACTTTCAGACATTATATTGATTTATTACAAGATTTGAAGCGGTAATTGCGGTTTTTGGCGATTATTGATTAACAAATAATCGTGACTTTTTGTCAATATGTATTTAAAGAGTGATTGGGATTGAGGGCTATGAATCGCGGTGAAAATGTGATATAGTATGAAGATTTAAAAAATAAATCCTAAAAACAAAAGTCATGAGAAACAAATTATTAATTTTGGGGCTGTTGATCTCCCTAAGTACAACTGGATTATCTACGGCAATTGCCCAAGAGTTAATTCCTGAAACTGTAGCTCAAGCAGATAGCGCTTTCCCATCTGATGTGGAAAACCTAAAAGCAACTGCAGCTGACGGTAAAATCGTTTTAAGCTGGGATACAGCTACAGATAATGTTGGTGTGACAGGCTACAAAATCTTTTATGGAACTAATTCGGTAACTGATGACAATGCCAGTTATACAGAAGGACCAGTGGATGTTGGAAATGTGATTAGTTATGAAGTTGATGGATTAACCAATGGTACTACTTATTTCTTTGCCATCACTGCTTATGATGCGGCTGGCAATGAAAGTGAATTCTATAGTAATGAAGCTTCAGCTACTCCAATGGCTGGTTTAGGAGAAAATGTTGGAACTGATATTGAAGCTCCAAAAGTAGTTAGTGCTACAGCTATCACAAAAAATAAAGTAAGAGTTACTTTTTCTGAAAAAGTAGTGTTACCAAGTAATAGTCCAGAAGCCTCTTTCAATATAAAAGAAGATTTATCAGGAATTAATTTGTCTCTTAATAATGCGGAAATTGACAGTGCAGATTTGTTAGGTAGAACTGTTTTACTTACTACGGCTGATCAAGCTGTTGGAGTGAATTATGTTTTGACTGCAGGTTTGGAAATTAAAGATGTTTCTGGCAATCCAATTGTTTCAGGAACGAGCGATACAGCAACTTTTGTTGGATCAGCTTTGTTGGAAGAAGAATTGAAACCGGTGGCAGAAACTGATTCAACTGCACCAAGTTTCGTTAATGTACAAGCTTTAAATTCTACAACAGTGGAAGTTACTTTCTCTGAACCAGTAGTTTTGAAGGCTGATGCTAGAGATAATTTTATTGTGAATGAAGTAATGGATCCAAATCAAATTGTGGAAATTGAAAAAGTTACATTGGATGGAAGTGGAATGAAGGCAACTTTGACCACTATGCCAATGTCAGCCAAACAATATAATTTGATTGGTTTGCAATTATTGGATGCCTCTGGAAATGAAATGGACATTGCCAATAGTGGAACTACTTTCACAGGTGTGGAAGGTGAAGTTGTTATCCCTACAGAAACAGAAACTCCAGGTTCACTCGTAGAACAAGCTGCTATGGACTTAATGGCAAAAGCTATGAGCAACATGGCTGTTCAACTTTCTTGGGGTGCCAATGAAGAGAAATTGGCTAATATTGCCAACTTTATGGTTTATATGAGTACAGATCGTGGAGCGACTTATGGCGAAGGTGTGAGCCTTGATACAGCTGCCAGAATGTATGATTTCCAAGATTTACAAGAAGGTATGGTTTATTACTTTAAATTGACTTCCAGAAATGCAGCAGGTCAAGAAAGTGATCCAATTATTACCTATATGACATTGCCTAAGACTGGTCCTGGACTTGCGCTGTTATTACTAGGATCGGCAGGTGCTGGTGCATTTGTAACCAGAAAAAAGAAAAAATAATTCCGTCGTTTTAGACCTTTTGAATAGTAATGGAAAAAAGCCCTCTGCGTTATGACAGAGGGCTTTTTTAAAATCTATCTCTTTCCACAGCTGATTTGATGCATTTACAGCTGTGGAAAGAGATAGATTTTAAATGACAATTTAAGGAAAATCTTATTTCTAGTTTATTTAGGGAGACTATAAAAGAGGGGAATTTTTTTAGTTGTTTTTGTGAAAATTGGAATTGGGAAAATTTTGGTTGGGATGGGTGTTTTGGTTTTGATGGTGGGGAAATTGTGGGTGGATTTGCCGAATGGGAATTTGGCGGTGCATTTTTTTTCGATTGGGCAGGGAGATGCGATTTTAGTCGAGACGCCAGAGAATTTCAGGATATTAATTGATGGTGGGCCTGATAATTCGATATTGGAAAAACTGGGTGGGACTTTGGCTTTTGATCAGAAAAAAATTGATTTGATGATTTTGACGCATCCACATGCTGATCATATGAATGGGCTAGTGGAGGTTTTGGAGAAAATGGAGGTTGAGACGGTGTTGGTGACTGGGGTTAATTATGGGGGATTGGCTTATGAGAAGTTTTGGGAATTGGTGGCGGAAAAAGGGGTGGAGGTGATTTATGTTAATGGGGTGAATGATTGGCGAGTGGGGAGTGTGTTGATAGATTTGTTGTATCCTTTGAGGTCTATACAAGGGGAGGAATTTGAGAATGTGAATAATAGTTCGGTGAGTTTGAGGGTGATTTTTGGGCAGCAGAAGATTTTCTTTTCGGGGGATTTGGAAAAGGAAGGTGAGGAGGAACTTTTGGCTAGTGGGGCCAGGTTGGGGGCGGAGGTTTATAAAGCGGCGCATCATGGGAGTAGGACCAGTTCAACTGAGGAATTTTTGGCCAGAATTGGAATGGAAATAGCGGTGATTTCTTGCGGGTTGGACAATAAATTCAAGCATCCGGCGGCGGAGACTTTGGATAAGTTGTGGCGAGCGGGCGCGACGGTTTACCGAACAGATTTGGACGGGGACGTGAGGTTGGAGATGGATGGTGCAGACAGTTTACAGGTCTACACGAGTAATTTTGGCACCTAAACTGGTTAATTTTTTATCGATATTTTCGTAGCCGCGATCAATATAATTAATATTAGAGATTTCGGTGGTGCCTTCAGCAATTAAACCGGCTAAAACCATAGCGGCACCAGCACGAATGTCGATAGAGGCGATTGGAACGCCTTTAAGTCTGGCTTTGCCTTTGATTTTGGCCTGATGAGGATTGAGAATTTCGATTTTGGCGCCCATTTTTTCCAATTCAAAAAGATAATTTAGGCGACCTTCAAATAGAGTTTCAAAAACCTGTGTTTCGCCTTCAGCTTGCGTTAATAAAACAGAGAAAGGAGCTTGAAGATCGGTGGCGAAACTTGGGTAAACGGCGGTACGGAGAGGAGTTGGGGCTAGTAATTTTGGAGTTGGTTTGATTAAAATGGCGTTTTTTTCCAATTGATAATTGGCGCCCATTTCGTCTAATTTCTGCCAAAAACTGTCTAATTGTTCGGTGGCAATTCCGTTGATTTTAATTTCGCCGCCAGTGATTAATCCGGCAATAGCAAAGGTTCCGGCTTCCAGGTAGTCGCCGGTTACGGTGTATTCGCCGCCGGTTAATTCTTTTACGCCTTCGATTTCTAAATAATGTGTTCCGATGCCTTTGATTTTGGCACCAAGTTTATTGAGGAAATGGCATAGATCTTGAACATGCGGTTCGGCGGCAACTAATTTTAAAGTGCTGTGGCCGGGAGCGATAGCAGCCAACATAATGGCGTTTTCAGTGGCAGTAACGGACATTTCCGGCATGATCAAATTGGTGGCCTGAAGTTTTTTTACTTTTAAATGTAATCTTTGAGTGCTTTCGACAATTTCTGCGCCCATTTTTTCTAAAGCATAAGTGTGGGCATGAGCAGAACGTTTTCCGAGAACGCAACCACCAGGGAAAGACATATTTAATTCGCCCAAACGTGCTAAAACCGGTCCAAAAAGCAAAATGCTGGCACGCATTTTATTGATTAAACTTTCATTGATATGATCATTTTTTAGGTTGGCGGCGTTGACTGTAACAGTGTGATCGACGAAAGAAGTTTTTACACCCATTGATTCAAAAACTTCTAAAAGAGCATTTACGTCGGAGATACGAGGGACATTGTGTAGGGTGACAGTTTCTTTGGAAAGCAAAGCAGCGCAGAGAATTGGGAGAACGGCGTTTTTTGATCCGCTAACAGTAACTTCGCCGTGTAATTTTTGTTGTCCTTGAATAATGAACATGCAAATTGAATAGGAATTATTTTGCTTAATTAAGCGGCTTTTTAGAGTGAGATGTGCTTGAACTAAGCCAGGAGATTATAAGAGTTTTAATTTTTTAAGCAATGGTTTGGTGCATTTTGTTAATGCAAATTTGCGAAAAGATTTTGGCGGAATTGGAAGGCTTCGGCTAAGTCGAGATTGGTTACTTCGGATTGATTTTTGAGATCGGAGATGGTCAAAGCTGTTTTTAGTAGGTGTAAGTAAGATCGCGCTGATAAGCGGATATTGTGGGTGAGCATTTCCAGATAATGATGGGCGGAGGAATTCAGATGGAGGAATTTCCAGATATTTTGGCTGTTTAATTGGCTATTGTTTTTAATTTGGGAATTTTTGTAGCGCTGAATTTGTTTTTGATGAGCTGAATTGATAATTTCCAGAATATTTTGAAAATCATCGAGCAGGAAATTGATTTCTGAGGGGCTTTGGGCGAGCAGTTTTTTCAATTGGATTTGTGGGCGATTGAGGCTGACGGTGAGGTCGAGGCGGTCGAAAATTGGGCCGGAAATTTTCTTTTGATAGCGCTGTAAAGTGCCGGGGGTGCAGAGACAAAGTTGGGCGGGGTCGCCGTAGAAACCGCATGGGCAAGGGTTCATGGCTGCGACCAGGGCGAAGTTGGCGGGGAGGGTGATTTTATCGGCGGCGCGGGCGAGATGAATTTGTTTTTCTTCAAGTGGTTGGCGAAGGGCTTCCAGATGGGAGCGGGGGAATTCGGCTATTTCATCAATGAAGAGGACGCCGTTATGGGCTAGCGTTATTTCGCCGGGGCGGATGGTGGAGCCGCCGCCCGTCAGGGCGGTTAGGGAGGAATTTTGGTGGATTTGGCGGAAAGAGCGGGTGGGCTGAAAGGGGTTGGGGGTGGGAAGGGCGGCGGCCGAGTAGATTTGGACTTTTTCAAAAAATTCCGCTTGGGTGAGTGGCGGAAGTAATTCGGAAAGGGCTTTTGCTAAGAGAGTTTTTCCAACTCCGGGTGGTCCGTAAAGCAATAGATGATGTCCTCCGGCTGCGCAGATTTGCAAGGCTCTTTTGGCCAATTCCTGCCCTTGAATCAGACAATACTGGGGTAGATTTTCCAGGGTTGGTTTGAGTTTTGGCTTGGGAAGGTGGGGAGAAGATGTTAGTTGAGGTGTGAAATTGGATGAGAGAATGGGATGAGAAGGGAGTTGGAAATGGCCGCTTTTAAAATAATCCAGCAGTTGCTGGAGGGAGTTTACAGGGAAAATTTCCAGGGAATTATTTTTTTCAGATAGAATTAAAGCAGCTTCGGCGTAATTTTCGGCGGGGAGGAAAAGTTTTTTCCAGCCATTTTTTTGAGCAAACAAGGCTATGGTTAAAGTGTTGGTAATTGGTCTGAGTTGGCCATCTAAAGCTAATTCTCCGACAAATAAACTGCTTTCCAGATAATTTGGGGGAATTTGTTGGGAGGCAGAGAGAATTCCAATGGCCATGGCTAAATCAAAAGCGGGGCCGTGTTTTTTAAGAGAGGCGGGAGCTAGATTAATAATTTTCTTTTGCTGCGGATAAGTTGCGGAGGTGTTTTTAATGGCAGAACGAATTCTTTCTTTGGATTCCTGAACTGAAGTGTCTCCTAATCCGACGATGGTGAAAGCAGCTAGTCCGGATAAAATATCGGCTTCGACTTCTATTAAATGTGCTTGGAGGCCTTTAACTAGGCAAGAATATGTTTTTACTGGCATTGGTGAGAAATTAATTTTAGGTCATGATAGGTAAGGTGGATTAAAAAATTTTAAATTATTCTTAAATTTGTAGGCTTAAATTTGACGAACCCTTGGTTTTGTTTTAGATTAACTGCTTAAAATTTATTTTTTGGTGATGGAAATAGGAGATATTATGAAGGTTGTGAAGGAAGCAACTGAGGAAAATCAGGAAAAATTATTGAGGGAAATACGACTGTCAGAAAGCGACAAGTTCTTAAAAGAAAGAGCCGAAATTCGCAATAAACTACGAAACTGGTGGGAAAAAGTTTTTGATGCAAATCCGACAAATCCTGAGCAAATTAGAAGTGAGCATGTTGATTTAGTATATTTGAGAGTTGCCAAATGGAAAGTTGCAGATAACGGTGACTATGCACACAGAAAAGTCTTATTCAAGGAAAATACTCATAGGAATTTTCCGGCGGAGGGTGCGGAATTTGAAGAAAAATGTGTAACAGAAGCGACGGAAATTTTTGCTAGGGCAGTAGATATTTTAGATAAAAATTATTTAGGAGAATGGCAAATTGCTATTGAAAATGGCTTTAAACTGATTTTGCATATGGAGAATTTTGGCAGCATAATGGAGTCAAAATTGAAAAAACTGGAGGAAAAAATCAAAATGGACGATTCATTAACAAAAAGCTTAAAAGAGAAGCTTATGTTTAGAGTAAGGGATATTTTGGAAATAAAAATTGCTAAGTTAGTGGAAAAAAGAGGCTTAGAAATGATTAGCAAGGAGCATTTGGATAAAATTGCTGAGATATTAAATGGCATTCAGAAAAATGGTTTTTCAATAATAGTTATTTTAAGTTTCTTGTCGGATCGGGGTAAATTTAAAGACAAATCGCTGATGGAAAAGTTTATTAGAACGGCTTTGATTCCTTGGATGATGCATAAAATCTCACATATTACTGATGTCAGTATGGTTGTGAAAATGATTGATGATTTACTTAATAATGAATTGATCAGTAAAGAGATCTTGGCAAATTATATGAAAGCTGATTTGAAAGATATGCTGAATAAACTAGCCTATAATTATTTTGGGAGAAAATTATATTTTTTGGAGGATGCTCACAGATTAAAGGCATTACCTGTGAATATTTTGAAAATTCATTATAGAAATTTGCGTGAAGCGGATTCGACAATGAAAAATGGGCGAGTTGATGAGCAAGATTTGGAGGAGAAATTTGAGGACAGAATGCGACGATTAGAGGGGCTGATGGCTATTATAGAAATGCTTGGTTTAGAGCCAAGTGAAGTAGTAATGCGCTGATTAAAAAATTATATTTAGGGTGTAAATATTTTCCGCACTGAGGAAGAAAATTTTGCCGTCTTGATAGGAAAGGCGATTAGGGAGAGGTAAATTGTTGATAGAGTGAATTGGGGATTTTTGTTGCGTTTGCAGGTTGAAAATGGCGAATTGGAAGCCTACTGGATTTAATTGGGTGGAATTTGAATTGGTGCTTTCAGTGATGAGTAGTCGATTTGAGTCGATTGGATAAATTAAATCGAGGCCGGCGAGAGTTAAATTAAGTGGGAGTTTTTGGAGATTGAGATTGCTGGAATTGGTGGTGGCGGAGAGGGTTAATTGGCCGTACCAAAGTTCGGGGGTGGGCTGCTGGTCGGGGCGGCTTTCCAGAAGAAAAGCTTGTTCGTTTAGCCAAAGTAGATTTTTTAAATTGGGTTGTTCGGTGAGTTTTTGGCGGGTTTTATTTTCAAAATCGAAAAGATAAAGGGAATTTTTATCGTAATCAAGGAGGGCGAGTTTTTTTAAATCGGGGGAAGGGATTAGTTTAGATTGGGGAAAATCTTGGACTAGGGTGATGAGGGCGGGAGCGGAAGGGTTGGGG
>JBOFLO010000073.1:0-22638 GCA_051657905.1 Candidatus Altimarinota bacterium
TTTGATGGGTTGACGGTGGGGCGGGGGCCGGCTAATTTGATTCAGGGATTGCGGGATTTTTTCGGTGCTCATCAATTTGAAAAAATTGGTCAGACAGGTTTGTTTCATGAGCAATGGTAGGCTGGGAATTAATATTCAAAAATAAATAATGCAAAAAACTACCTTTAAAAAGCCTTTTCAGATGATAATCTTTGGAGCCAGCGGGGATTTGGCTTCATTAATGTTATTTCCTTCGATTTATGAATTATTCATACAAAATCGCTTAGATAAATTTGAAATTATTGGATTTTCCAGATCTTATTTTTCTGAAAAAGAATTTAGAAAATTGGTGGAAGATAGTGTGAAGAAAAAATTTCCCGATGAAATTGTTCAGATTAAAAAGTTTGCAGAGCATTTTCATTATTTCCAAGGGGATTATGGAAGTGTGGAAAGCTTCAAAGAACTGGCTACATTCAGCCAAAAATTAGACAAAGAAAAGCTGAAGTCTAAATCAGAAAAACTAGCATACTTTTCTGTACCGCCGCAGGTTTATAAAAGTTTGTTGGTGAATTTAAGTAAAACTTTGAAAGAAGCGAAATTGATTATTGAAAAACCATTTGGTTCGGATGGGAAAACTGCCAAGAAACTGTTTAGTACTTTAAAGGCAAATTTTTCGGAGGAGAAAGTTTTTCTTTTAGATCATTATTTGGGGAAAAGAGCTTATCAGAGTATTTATAAATTACGTTTTCAAAATAGTGTAATAAATAATTTGATTAGCGGTAAACAAATTGCCAATATTCAAATCAGTGCCTTGGAAAAGGCTGATGCAGCTAAACGAGTTGGGTATTTTGATCAGGTGGGAATTATTAAAGACATGATTCAGTCGCATTTGTTACAAGTTTTGGCTTTAATAACTATGGAAATGGAGGTGAACCCAAGCTTGGAGAGTATTAGTAAGGCTAAAAATAATATTTTAAAAGCATTAAGATTTAACAAGAGTCCTGATAATTTGGCATTGGGACAATATAAATCTTATAAAAAAACTGATAAGCAAGTCGCGCAGTCCAATACAGAAACATTTGCGGCTATTAAATTGCAGTTGAAAAAAAAGGAATGGTTGAATATCCCGATATATATTCGTACTGGGAAAAATGTGCAGGCTAATAATCAAAAAGTGGTTATTGAATTTAAAAAAATGCCCTATCAATCTGATAAGATTGAAGCAAATAAATTAATTTTTGAAATAAAACCTGAAGAAAAATTAACTTTGAAATTAGTGGAGGAGGAAAATAATAATGCAATGGAATGGAGTAGTGTGGAGCAGGTTGAATTGCACCAAAATATGGCTTGTAGCGGGGATCATTGTTTGAGTGAGCATGCTTCACTCATTTTGGATGTGATGAAAGATAGACGTACTTATTTTTTGACTTTTGCAGAAGTTTTGTCGGCTTGGAAATTAATAGATCAAGTTAGTGCTTTTATAAAAAATAGAAAATTGAAGCCAGAAATTTATGCCGATGAGGGCGACGGGCCAAAGCAAGCAAATGCTTTGATAGGAAAAGATAAATTTAAATGGACATAAGTTATGAAATTAAAAAAATTTAATTCTGAGGAGGCTTTTGTGAATGATAGTATTGCTTTGATCAGCGAAATAATTTGGAATGCTCAGAGTGAAAAAGGACGGGCGGTGATTGGTGTTTCTGGCGGCAGTACGCCGAAGAAGATTTATGAAGGAGTAGGTCAAATGGCGGCGGATGACCAATTGGATTTGTTAAAAACGGATGTATTTTTGCTTGATGAGAGGATGGTGGGGCTGGATAATGCTGCGTCTAATTACAAAATGATTAGGGAAAGTTTATACGCCGGAAATAATTTACAGTTCCTGAATAATTTGCATTATTTTGAGACTGCTCTTGGCAGATATCAGGCGGCCGAAAAGTATAAGAAAGAGTTGGCGGCTTTGGCGAATTTAGAAATGGATGCGGTGATTTTGGGAATTGGGCCAGATGGACATTTTGCTTCGATTTTTCCTGGTTATGTGGAGATGGATAAGGGAGAGTTGGTGATTATGAGTGAGACTGAGCAATTTGAGGTGGAAGAGAGGTTGAGTGTTGGACCCGCAGTTATTTTGAATGCCAAAAAAATTCTGGTTTTGTTAAAAGGTGAAGAGAAAAGGAGTGTGGTAGAACAGTTATTGAGTGGGGATAAAAAGCCTCAAGAATATCCAGCTATGATTTTGTTGAATCATTTAAATTTAGAAGTTTTTTACTGTGAATAATATGAAACAAATGCCGGAGCAACCAGGTAAAGAAAGTCTTATTAATAAAATACCAACGATTTTGTGGGTGATAATTATTCCTGCAGTACTGTTTGGTGGAATAGCGGGAATTATTGCTACATTTTGGGCGCTGGCTACGGTGGAGGGAGTGGCTTCAATAGCGTTGATTGTAGCAGCTATATTAGTTGTTCATTTTGAAAATAAGGTCAAAGTGACAGGTCAAAAGCCGAATAAACTTATAACAGCTATAGCAATTTCTTTTTTTGCATTAATGGGTATGTCGGTGGATCAACCGGGGAATTTTCTTTATAATAAGCCGTTAGGATGGGCTTTTTGTCCGAGCCAAACTAATTTGGAGAGATATGTGGATATAAGCAATCCCCTACCCGGGACTACTTATGTGATACAGGAATTTAGATGTGTTGATGATTCGGGGAAAAAAGTTAAGGAGTTGGGAATGACCGACTTGATGTTGGGGAGATTTGTAGAATATGTGCTGATTGGATACGCTTTGATTTATTTGAATAAATTGATTTCGTATTTCAGGGAAAGAAAAAATCCTGTTTAGATTAAGAATAAAGTTTTTTCTCGATAATTTGTTTTAATTCAGGTAATCCGGTGCCGTTGTGGCTGGAGGTGATGACGGGTGAAAAACGTGCGTATTTTTTTAATAGTTCGGTTGTGTCGAGTTCTGCGGGGACCAAATCAGATTTGTTGAATACGTAAATAGTTGGCTTTTGATGTGCCTCTAAACTTGCTAAAACCTCATTAACCACAGCGATTTTTCTGTCGTATCGCGGATCGCTTAAATCTATTACATGAAGTAGTAAATCGGCATGAACAGTTTCTTCTAAAGTGGAATGGAAAGATTTTATTAAAGATGGTGGTAAATCTTGAATGAAACCAATTGTATCGGTGAGTAAAACTGCGTGATCGCGATTCTCATAATATAATTTGGCTACGCGAGTATCTAAGGTAGCGAAAAGTTCGTCGGCGCTGTAGGCACCTTTGTTTGTTAAGGCATTTAATAAACTGGATTTGCCGACATTGGTATATCCCACAATACCAACAGTTTTAAAATTTTTGCGGCGACGGCCGGCGCGATGCAATTCACGATTGCGCTGAGATTTTTCCAATTCTCTTTCGATTTTTTTCTGATGAAGGGCAATGTGACGTTTCATGATTTCGGTATTGGTTTCACCGATACCCTTGGTACCAATACCCGCTGCCTGTCTGGATAAAACCATACCCATACCATAAATACGAGGCCCCATGTGTTTTAAGCTGGCCAATTCAATTTCCAATTGAGCTTCTTTAGTCTCAGCATGTTTTTGGAAAATTTTAAGTATCAAATCAACACGATCCCAAACCACCAAATTCACTTTTTTAAATTGCTCGGAAAGATTGTATGTTTGGAGGGGTTTTAGCTCATTATTTACAATTAAAATATTGGCACCAAGACGTTTGCCCTCCTGCATTAATTCTTCTATTTTCCCTGATCCGATAAAAGTTTTGTAAACTGGGGAAATTTTCTTTTGTAGGGATTTCAATAAAACTACCCCGCCATAAGTTTTAATTAAACTCTCGGCTTCAGACAAACGATAGGCAGCCTCGTCTTTGCTCATGTCCAAGGGAATGCAATCGATAAGAATAGCTCTCAGCATAGATTTTGTATTAATTTCATTATTAAAATTAACATAAATCCTGACAAAATGTTACAAAAAGCCCAGAAGATAGAGGAAAGTCTGCCACCTGATTAATCTTGTATAAACGAACTTTAATGGTATAATAACCTCTTAATATTTTCATATGAGTGAATTAAAAAAGGAAAATCAGAAAATTGATTTGAAAGAGGTGCCAGGTGATGAAATTGATAATGTCTTGAATTTTTTTAAGGAAAAGATTGATGAGCCAAATTTTCATACTGGGAGTTTTTCTAAAATAGATCCCAGTAAACCGGGTTGGAAGGTGAAATTGATTACGACTGATGCTTCGATGAAAATACAAATTTTTCCAGTATTAAATTATTTCAAGAAGCATAAAATCGGTTTTTTGAGAGTGAATGAAAATGCCAAAAATCAAAATCATTATGAGATTTTGGTTTTTCCTGAAGAGGGCTGCATCCTCAAGCAGGTACCAAAAGATTTCTGCAAAGCGATTGATTCGATGAATATATTTTTTATTGAGGAAGATGAGGAGGTGGTAGAGGCGAAGCCAGTGGAGGAAGTGATTGATGCTATTAGAGAGGATATTGCCTATATTGATGAATTTGGAATTGTGACCAAGGATCAATTAGAGGAATTAGAAATGGCGGTGGATAATGAAGGGAGCCATGATGTTGAGATTGATGAATAGTTTTTAAAATCAAAAAGCCTCTCCCTTTAACAGGAGAGGCTTTTTTGCAGTTATTGGCAATAGATTAGCCCTCTGCCATAGGCATTATTAAGTCGTTGTAATAAACTGGGTAGGTTTCGCCAGCCAATTCAACTTGTTTAATTTCTTTCAAGTCAGAAAGTTGATTTGCCTTAACCATGCCTTGAGAAACGGAATAAAGATTCTCACCAATGTATAGCATTCTTTGAATAGATTTATCATAGGCTCCATAACCATCTCTTAATAAATCTGTAGCTTCTTGAGAATTCAAGTGAGTGATTTTGCCCTTTAATTGGAAACCTTTAGCTAAATCAATTCCATAAACATATGCACCCATGAAAACTGTTTTTGGATAAATATATTCATTGGATTGGCAGCTGTTTGCACCATCACAATCTGCAGAACAAGTAGTTACTCCGTTTTCAGTTGTACAAACGCTTGGTTTACAAACTTTGTTACAGTTGCTTGGACAAGTTCCGTAAGTATATTGACCACATTGAGTTGAATCAGCTTCCGGCATTTCTGTAACTGTAATTGGGAAAGCCATTAAATTCTTTTCTTTGTCGAATAATAAGGCTTTGTGATTGTAAAGAAGTTCAGAATAAGTTCCTTGATCACCAATATTTTCTTTGAATAATTCTTTTGGATTATTTGGATCAGTTACATCGAAGAGCGCCATTTTGAAGCCTTTGATAGCTGTCCAATTCAAGCCGCCGGAAGAATTAGTATCAGTTCCTTCTACATCTTTACCGAAACCGATAAGGTGATTTTCATCATATGGATGGAGGTAATCGGAGTATCCAGGGATTTTTAATTCACCAATTACTTTAGGATTGGTAGGGTCTTTTAAGTCAAAAACAAATAATGGATCGACGTTACGGAAAGTAACTACATAACCACGATCGCCCATAAATCTTACTGAATAAATTCTTTCGCCTTTGGCTAAGTTTTCAACATCGCCAATTACATCGAGGTCTTTATTCAAAACATATAGATTGTTATCTACAACTGTTTCGCCTAATTTATAAGAATTAGCTGTAGTAGCGATTCTTAAATTACCAAGATGTTCGTCCATGGAGAATTGATTCAAAACAGTTCCCGGAACTACACCTTCAGCGGCGTAATTAATGCTGTTTGGAGAAAGTGAGAAACGGTAAATCTTGCTACTGGATTCAGAATTTTCTGACCAGTATCCCCAATCCCACACTGAAGAAGCTACATATAAATTATCTTGAGAGGCGTAAACATTTTCGCCGTTTCCAACCACTACGTTACGGGAAATTGGTTGAGTTGGATTGTCCAAAGGAATCGCGGCAGTGATTAAGAAGTTGATTCCACGATTTTCCTGCTTAGGTAGAATCATTACTTTTTCACATGGAGCTAATAATTGATCTTTGCCAGTTGTAGAATCTGTGAACTTAGGAAGAACTTCGGATGCAGATGGATAAGTATATTTATCCATATACCAAATTGGGTAGCTTGGATAATAGTTGGCAACTAAGTATAGAGTTCCATCAACACGACGAGATGTGCTGTAATAACCGTCTAATTCTACAGTTCTGTTTACTTTCACCTTGCTGCGATCAGTAATATCTAAAACGTAAACTTTAGTTCGAGGAGGATTGTAGTAAGGAGGGTAAATACCGATTTTGGCATCAGTTGTAGTAGCATCTAACTCAGAATAATAAGGAGTGTAGTAGCTGTTAACAGAACCAATAACAGTTAGAGTATTTCCACTTACATACATTTCTGATGGGTAGAAATTTTCTTTTTCAGTTTCTCCCAAAGTAATGCTGGATAATTCTTTCAAGTTGGAGGCAGGATATGCTTCAACAATTCTGATGGTATTGCCTTTGATCAAATAAATATATTTTCCGTCATTTTTAATAACATCAGCTTCGTCAACTCCGGCTTCTTGGACATTAGTGCTGGAATAATCGCCAGCTGCACCTTCTGATGATTTAGATTCATTCTGAGCGGCGTCCATGGTAGGCGCGGGTGCTGCAGTCGGACTTTCAGCATCAGATTCTTCTCTGACACCGATACCTCCGCCGTAAGGATAACCATAGTCAACAACCATAGTTTGTTTAAATCTTTCATCCAATTCGGAACAAGAGTTTACATTAACTAATCCTTGTCCCTGGATTTCATTGAAAGTTCTAGTCGCTTTATTTTCTACATCGGCTTTCAAACGATAAATAATTTCGGCCATTTCATCTCTGGTGATTTCTTCATTGAAATAATCAATACTTAGAGGAATAGCTTTTTTGTCTTGAAGGGCTTCAATATATTGTTTGAACCAAGCATCAGCGGATTGATCACCAAGGTCTAACTTATATGTATTAGCGATAATTTTTGCAGCTTCGGCAAAATTAATAGCTGAGGAAGGTTGGAAATTTCCATCGGCATAACCGTCTACCACTCCCCTAGTTTTAGCCTCACAAACATATTTGGCGAACCATTGATTGGTTACGTCGGGGAAACAATTTTCTCCGGCTGGAGTATCTGTTAATGAACCGATCAAAATTTTAATAAATTCTGCACGGTTAATGGTGTTGGATGGTTTGAAAGATCCATCCTGATATCCTTCAATTACTTTTTCCTGTTTAAGGAAATCGATAGCGGTGGAGTAAGTGGCCTCGGTATTTACATCGCTGAAAATATTGCTGGATTGAGCCAGCAAGGGCGATGGAGTGATACCCAGACTAAAACCCAGTAACGACAGGCTCGCTACCAGCCTTAGATGCTTGCGCATAAAATTAAGTTAATAATTAATTGGACTACGCAGATTATAACCTAATCAGTAGCAAATATTACTCAGTGTAGTGATTTTACGTTGTTAAAAGCGGGAAATTGATTTTAATTCCAGGACAGAAACTGGGTAGAATTTATATTTTTTTGAAAATAAAACTGGACCACTTTTCAAAAAAATATAAATTCTACCCAGTTTCTGTATGGGCTTATTTCATTTTCACTTTTAAACAAATCAACTATGAAAATTTTTGAGTTTTAGAAATGGATTTAGAAGAGGGAGATTTGTTCGCCGATGGAAATTTCTACTGGCATTGGGATGGCTGCTAGGAGGACGGGTTGATAGAATCCTTGTTCTAAAAGTACTCTGACGCAACGAGACAAAGCTTCTACATCTTTCATAGCATTATGTGCTTCTTGAAAAGGTTGGCCGACTAAAAATTGATGTAATTCCATTAAACGTGGGGATTTGTAATTGCCATTACGACCAGGCAATTTGCAAAGGCCTTTGGTTTCTTTCATGGAATCGTAAGTTTGTGAGGGAAGGAAATTTTTTCCTAAACCGGCGCGTTCCAATTCGAATTCAATAATTTGCTGATCGAAAATTAAATTATGAGCGATGGCAATGTCGGCTTGTTTGAATAAATTTAGAATAATCGCCACTTGTTCAGGGAAAGTTTTTTGAGTGGCCACCATGGCATCGGTAATGCCGTGAACATTGGTTGATTCTGCTGGGATAGCGATGGGAGGTTTGATCAAAATATCGGTGCGATTCAATTCAATTATGGATTTATTTTGAGGGTTGTATTCCAAAGTAATTGCGGCAAATTGGCAAAGATATGGCTGTTTTTCAAGAGGTTGGCCGGGAGTTGGGAAGCCAGTAGTTTCTGTATCGAAAACAATGATTTTCATATTTAAGTTGATGGACTGAGTAGGAAAATTCTAACTGTTTGGAAGTTAATTGCAAGTTGCAATTTAGAGTTTAATCTCGGCTGCTAGTCTATGAGTTTTTAAGCGGTATTTTAAGCGCAGGTAGCCGTTGATGACCATAAAACTCTCAGCTACTATTGCACCTAGAACTATAAAAAATACCTGCAAAATTGAATCCTGAATTAATAGAGAAAATGTAAAAATCAATAATGCCAAACAGAGAGCGATGACTTCTCTTTTCAAGAACCAGATTTCGTCATTGAAGGCAAAGAGAGTTAATAAAACTAGGTCATAACCATAGGAAATTGCTGTGAGTAAAAGCATGGAGGGCAAGAGAAAAGCAAATTCATCTAGAAAATATTTCTTGTGAGTTAAAAACTCTATGGCGAATGGACCTAAAAGAGAGCCAAAGGTAAATAGAATTAAGCCTGCGCCGATCATAATGTAGGAAATTCTTTTGGTAAGTACTTCAGCTTTTGTCCAATTTTTTTGATCAATATATTGCTTCAAACCTGGCAAGACGGAGAACATTAAAAAGGTTGAAGCTAAACTTAAAACTTGGGAAATTCTGAAACTGATATTGAAACTGCTGAATTGTAAATCGTTAAGAACATTGTGGGCGAAATAGTCTGGGAGGAAGCGGAAATATAAGCTATTGAAAATGTTAATTAAACCGAAAGGGATACTTAATTGAAAAATTTTGATGATTAATTCCCAATTCCAATGCCATTGTAATTTGATTTTTTGGCGAACCATGATGAAACTCAGAATGGCGGTAAAGAGGCTGCCGGAAAGGGAGCAGGCTAAAATTAAAAAGAGTGACTGAGTTAAGGGTGTGTCGGGGTTGAAACTATTTATGGCTAAATATAATAGCCCGACATTGATAATTCTGCCGGCAACCAAAGCGGCGGTGGCACGACCCATTAAATAATTTGCCTGAAGCATGGCATCGCAAACCGAGGTGATGTAATCGAAAAATAAAGCACTGAGGAAAAGGATAGTGCCGAAGAAGAAAATTTGATCGGCTTGCATGCTAAGTAAAACCGGAATGGCGATTAGGAAGAAAATGAAGGCGGTGGTGAGGCGGAGCAATAAGGCTTGAGTGAAAACTTTGCCATCTTTGGGATCATCGGACATTAAACGAACCAGGTTTCCGAAAATTCCTAAATTAGCCATTACAGAGAAAAAGAGGGCGAATTCGGTAATTGCGGCGTAATAGCTGTAACCATTATCGCTTAGAAAGCTGGAAATCAGACGCAGAGCAATGGTGGAAAGTACTAATTGGAAAATTTTTCCAGCGTATTGAACGAAGGTAGAAAAAGCGATTTTTTTGCCTAGTAGAGAAAGGGATGGGTTGGGAATTGATTGCATATTTTATTAAAAGCCTTGGGGTTGTAAAACTTCAATAATGCGAGGAGCGCCCGAGCTGATTGGCTCAGCGTAGTCATGCAAAGACTTTTCCACAGTGGCCCAGCTATATACATAGTCTTCGCCATGACGAGTTCCTACATCATGAGTAATAATTTTTCCGTCCTTGGTATAACCTTTAACAACCATTACATGATAAACAGGACCAGCGCCTGTATAATATGGATTATTGAGGGTCTGCCCAGAAAATGGGATGATGATAAAATTACCTTTAGCGAGAATTTCTTTGAAATCATTAAAAGTTGGATTTTCATGGGTGACAGTTTCCAAACTTAGATAATCTTCCAAAATTGTTGCAGTTTCGGCCATATCAGTATGTTCGTAGTGGCCGAAGGTTTGATTTTCCCAATCTACCAAGTCTAGAATTTCTTGATTAAACTCTTCGCGTGTCCAATTTCTGTTGAAATAAGTGTTGGCTATTAATAAAGCGCTGGATTCCTCGCAAGCTTCCTGCCAGGGCAAAGACCAGTCGCCGAAAGGAGCCTGGGAATAAAAAGTCATTTTTAAATTTAATTCTTCGGGCGGAATAATAGTGGATGGCTCGGAGGCGGTGGGTGTAGAGTCAGAGATTGGTGCTTGTTCTGGAATATTCTGATTAAGGTCAGAAATTTCTATAGCTTGAGGAACTGGCTGCTTTTCGTATTGTTTGGATTTATAAACGGCATACCCCCCTACCGATAAAATTCCGGCGCCAACAACTATCACTGCTAATTGGGCAAATCCCTTTTTACTCATGAGTTTTTTTAAGAATTTAAGCATATGTAAAATTTACCAGTTCGGCTGTAAATTAACAAATGACGTATGGAAAATTTGAATGGTGCCGAGGGGCAGAATTGAACTGCCGACGCAAGGATTTTCAATCCTTCGCTCTACCACTGAGCTACCCCGGCTAAGGGTTTTGCCTGTTTTTAAGCTGTCTTTTGCAACTTAAAAAGATAAGCGCGATTAATTTAACTGAAAGTGAAGTCAATTTCAACCTAGTTTTTGGAAGTATTTTAAATAATCCCTATTTTCATAGTTGACAAATAAGAAAATATTATGTAATATATTATGAAGCTTAAGAAAAGATAGAAAAAGCCTGGAACTTTAACAACAAAAACAAATAAATCAGGGAGAAGGTTGCCTTCAGATTGAGATTTGCCAAAAATTTTTGCGGCACTTGATCAGGCAACAATTATATTAGCCTAGAAGGCAACCTCTTCCCTGAATTATGGATTGAAGATTCGTCCCGACTATCTCCCAATGAAGAGCGTCGAGGCGGGGTTTAACGGCATAGGACAGTATTTGGACCTCTTAAAACATCTACTCTAGGTCTTCGGACTTGGTTTAGGATTTTATCAGGGACTGTTTTAGCGCTTTTACATCATTAGAGGAGTTTTTCTGACTTGCTTGAAGGTCAATCTGACAGACTTTGTCTGAAAGTTGATTTTAAGGTTAGCTAGATAGATTCGCGAAGTGGAATTATGGTTTTGATCTTGGTTTACCAAGTTTCTTGCTTTAATTTACTGGACTTTCGGAATTGGTCACTCTGGAGCTCAAATATCTTCAAACATGGTTCGGGGGAGACTTTTTATTTACCCCCAAATTCCTACACAAAACTGTATTTATATTTTTTGAAAAAGGTTACGGCTATTTCGTTGTGTCCGGCTTTACTTTTTATTTTTCAAAAAATATATAAATACAGTTTTGTTGGAGTTTGGGGGTGGTAAAAAGTCTCCCCACGGGAGGGCTGGAGAGTAATTAGAAAATCTTTTGGGGATATGTATAGTGGGTTTTGGCTTCTGGAAGCCTTGCGGGGTTACTTTGTGGGGGTTTTTGTGGTAAGATGTAAAGATTTATAAAAATCAAAATAAAAATTAAGGGACAAAATATGTTTGAACAAAATAAAAATTCAGCGGAAGGAACTGGAATGGAAAATAGAGAAATTCCGGTTAGCAAAGATCAAACTTCGATGTTTGATAATATGGAAACTAAGCCTGGTTACATACATATAGCGCATGAAGAAAATGCGGTTGGACCTGTGGAAGGGCCAATGCCTGCGGAAAGTAAATATAGTTTTGAAAAAAATGTGGAAAGTGAAGAAAAACCAGAAGGTGTTAATAAAGGTAAGGTTTTGGCTGCTTTAGCGATTGTGGCCGTGGCGGCATATGTTGCCAATTGGGTACAGGAACCTGTGCAGTTAAAGGCTGATGTATTAAGTGGTGACGATGTAGTGGCAGAGGAAAATTTGATGGCTCAGGCTGATCAGGCTACTGAAACTGCGGATATGCCAAGTACTTCGGTGGATGTTTCATTGTTTGGATTTGAACCGGCTGTGCTTAATGTAGAAAAAGATACTAAGGTAGTTTGGACTAATACAAGTTCTGAACAACAAACTTTAATTGGTAGCTCTGTAAATGGGGAAAGTTTTACTTCTCCAGTTTTAGAAAGTGGGGAAAGTTTTGAATATGCATTCACTAGTGATGATGATTTTGAATATTACTCAACTTATAATCCAGCTTTGAAAGCTAGCATTAGAGTTGGTAATGGAGCTGCAGTGATGGAAACGACCTCTAATACAGAGGATACAACCACTCAACCGGAAGATTTATTTGGAAGCGCTCCGGAAAATACAACAAGCAGCGAAAATGCTTTTGAAAATTTAAATGACATTCTTGCTCAACAACAAGCATTGCAAAACCAGGTTTTAGAAACAGCAATGGAATCTGCTAGTACAAACAACGCAGTGTCGACTGAAACTGTTTCAACAAACTCTGAAACTCAAGAAAATGCGGAAGATTTGAGACAAGCAGCAGCCGAGGCTGAAGAATTAGCACAGACTGGTCCTGAAGACATGCTTTATGTTTTGGCACTGGGAATGATTGTCTATTTTAATAGGAAAAAACTTGGTGCAATCTTTGCTTAAAAGTTGCAGGTAAGTTCATAGTTTGAAATCCCTCAATTGAGTTGTCCCACTTGATTGAGGGATTTTAATTTGTTTTTAGAAAAAAAACGGCTATGATGAGGGTAAATTAGCTGTACATAAATATGGAAATTTTCAGTAATTTCATAGCAAATCTAGTTTTGTCCATAGCACAGGTCGCCACTGATTTTTGGCTTAATCTTCGGTATTCTAATCTAAACTGGTGGCAGGCGATTGTAGATATAGCGATTGTAGGGGTGGTGATTTACTATTTATTTTCAATGCTGAAAGGCTCACGTTCTGTGAGTATTTTGTTGGGATTTGTGATGATTAGTATGATCTTCTTATTCAGCAAGGCTTTGAATTTGATGACAGTGGGCTGGATTTTGGATAGATTTTTTACAATTTTATTGGTGGCGATTCCGATTATTTTCCAGCAGGAATTAAGAATGGCTCTAGAAAGATTAGGAAATTCTCCTTTCTCCAATTTGGAGAAGAATTTAGAATTTGAGGTAATGATTAATGAGGTGGTGGAGGCAGTAGACGCTTTAGTTAAAAGGAAAGAAGGAGCTTTGATTGTTGTTAAGCATAGCATTCCATTGAAGGAGTATTTGGAAACGGGTGTGAAAATTGAGGCGGATTTATCACGTGAATTATTGCTTTCAATTTTTAACACGAAAGGGCCATTGCATGATGGGGCGGTGATTATTGAGAATAATAGAATTTTAGCCGCAGCCTGTATTCTGCCAACCAGCTTTGATAATAAGGATAAAAATTTGGGGACTAGGCATAAGGCGGCGATTGGGCTTACAGATCACACAGATGCCAGTGTAGTAGTTGTGTCCGAGGAAAAAGGCACGATTGGGTTTGCTAAGAATGGTACATTGGAAAAGAATATTGATTTGGAAAGATTGAAACAATTATTGAAAATTGTCTTGAAGGTGGAAAAACCTACTCGTAAGAAAGCTAAAAAACTTAAATATAGAGAAGAATAATGAGCCAATTGAAAAAAAATTGGGAGAATAAATTGCTCGCGGGGGTGGCGGCGCTATTGCTGTGGCTCTTTGTGGCTTGGACGGAAAACAATGTTTATATGATTCCTGAGGCCTTTGAAGTGGAAGTGGAAAACTTAAGCAGTGGTGTTTCCTTGGCCAATGATATCGGGGAGGTGAAATTAAAATTAAAGGCGGGTTCGGATATAAATTTGAAAAATCTCACTAGTGCTGATTTTGATATTAGTGTTGATGCGGGGAATTTGAATTCGGGCAGTTTTGATTTGCCGGTGAAGGTTGTTTCTAAGGATCCTAAGGTGAGTGTAGTGGAAATTTCGCCTGCATCTGTGGAAGTTAAGTTGGAAGCAGTAGAAACGAAGGAGGTGAATATTACTGTGGTGTCTGAAGGCGAAGTAGCTGAGGGATTTGAATTGTTGACTATTGAAAGTCCGGTAAAGAAAGTGAAGGTGACCGGCGCTAATAGCCAATTGGAAAAAGTGAAGGATTTTGAGGTGAAAATTGCTTTAAAGGGGAATGAAAATGCTGATTTTTCCAAGAATGTGAATTTGGAGGCACCGCTGGATTGGGAGATGGGGAAAGATAATGTGGTTTTTGAGCCTGTGCAGATTAAAGTGGATTTGGAAATTAGACGAGTGGAGACTCCGGATGAGGTGGAAACAGTGCCAGATGAGACGGATGAAGTTAATCCGGTGGCGGAAGAAGATTTGGTGAAAAAAACTATTATGGTGGAAATAGTTGGTACAAATAATTGGGGCAATCAACCTAAGGAAGTGTTGCCAAAAAATATTTTGCTGACGGTGGAGGGTACTGAGGAAGAAATTAATGCTATTGTGGCAGGTGAATTTAAGGTTAATCTAAATGAAAATCGCCTGGAACAAGGTGGTGTGATTATCCTTACTCCAAGCGATATTAGTATGCCGACAAGTTTTGAGGGTGAGATTGTCAGCTTTAGTCCTGAACGTATTTTAATAAGATTCTAGGCGGAGAAAACACGATAATTCCCTTCGTTGTTTTGAATGATGTATTTGTCGTCGCCGTAATTAGCTAAGAAGTCATTAGGATATTCGTTTTTTGCCTGACCGTTTAAAAACTCAATGAATTCTTTAGGAAGTTTGTCTTTAGCTACTGCAATTTTTCCACCTACATCCAATTTAGTTTTGGCTTGGCCTGTTTCCGTAACTCCTTCGGCTTTTTTGAAGTAGGTTGGGGATTTTTCTTTTAATTTTGCCTGACGGGTGGAGGTAGGGGTTTCTACTTTGACATTAACTCCTTTGCCTTTTTTATCTGTAGACTGCGAGCTAGTTTGTAAAACTGGCTGATTGTCGTTAAATTTAAGTTTGGATTTATTAATTTTCTTGTCAGCGTCGCTAACGGCTTTATTGAAAGTATCGTCGGACTTTGGAATATCCAAAGCTTTTACAAGATCTTCGGCGGCTTTCAACCCCTCTTCCGCTGTACGTACATCCTTCTTTTGAGCTTCAGGCTTTTTAGCCGGAGCACTTTTCCCCTTCTCTGGTCCTTTTTGCCAAACTAAACGTGGAGAAAGGAAATTTTCGTTGAATTTAAACATGTTTTTTAAAGTTAATTTTTATTTTTAAATATTGTTTAGTTGATTAAGCAGGTCGGCGGATTTTTTTTCTGAATCGACAATTTCTTGTTTTTCCATTGCCTTCAATTCTTCTTTTTTGATGCGGCGAAGTTCCAATCTAATTTTTTCGGCTGCTGCGATTTGCTTTTTTTCGAGAATTTGAATTTCTTGATTAGTTTGGACGCTATCTGCCTGGACAATTTGAATGGCCTGCATAATTTGTTCTTCGGTGGCGTCGGCATAATGAGACTTCAAACTCTGCTGTTCTTCTGCCTCTAGATAGCCGAAGTTCGGTGAATTGTTTAGCTCCTGATAAAATTGTTCTAATAAAGCAGGATTGGTCATATTAAATTAAATATACTTTAAGATCACTCCCCTCTTTTTGTACATATGCTGGCTGATTATCTTTAGTTCGAAAATCGACTCGATTGATTTTCTCATCTTTAAACTTAATAATTGCTTCTAAATATTGTTCTCCGCCGATTTTAGTATCTATATCTTTCATAGCTACTTCTTCACGAATTTCGCCATCTACTTTTACCTCGGGCAAATCAATAGTTTGAGAAGGTTGAGGCTGTGGATTAGTCGCTACGCGTGCGCCGTCTTCGGGGGTTTCAATTTTCACAGTTCCATCGCGCTGAGCAACTGACTGAGGCATGATTGGGTTACTTTGATCATTATCCAAGTCTATTACTTTACCTAATTGAGGCGCTTTAGATTGATGCTCTGAAAGCTTTGGTTGTGTGGTTTTAGCATTTAACCTAGAAAGCTCGTCAAAGGGATTATCCATTAAAATGATCCCTGATGCGGTGGTTTTTGGAGTGTTAGAAACTGCTCCAGCATCTAACTTATTGTAAAGATTAGTAGCTGCTTGCTTGGCTTGATCTAAGTTGCGTCCACTAGAATAATATTCCTGCAAAAGTTGTTTTAGCACTTTGCCTTGTTCCTGATCACCTTTGGCATTCAATTCAAAAATTTTCTTACCGGCTTCTTCAGCTATTTTCTTACGGCCTTGATAGGTTTGAGTATCATCTAGACTGATTTTTGGTTTGTCGGAAGATTCCGATTGGGCTGAGGGTTTTTCACCTGTTTGGAAAGCCAAACGTTGTTGATGAAATGGGTGAAATTCTGGTTTTTGATGTAGATTAATCATATTTATAATTAAATCCTATTATTCTACCATATTTTGCGGTTTTCGACAATATGCATATATTGGGCGGAAGATAGAGGTTTGCTATCCTGTCGCTGCGGTTTTGAGAGAAAATGGAAAGAGTAAATAATTTGAACTTTTTTATATGAAAATTGGAATTGTAGGGCTACCAAATGTGGGTAAATCAACTTTGTTTAACGCGCTGACCAAGTCAAAGGGAGCAATGGCGGCCAATTATCCTTTTTGTACTATTGATCCGAATGTGGGGATTGTGGAAGTGCCGGATGAAAGAATGCAAAAATTGGCGGAAATTGTTAAGCCGGAGAGAATTTTGCCGGCTGCGGTGGAATTTGTGGATATTGCTGGCTTGGTGAAAGGGGCTTCGGAAGGAGAAGGCTTAGGAAATCAATTTTTAGCGCATATTCGTGAGTGTGATGCGATTGGACAGGTACTCCGAATTTTTAAAGATGATAATGTAATTCATGTGCATGGTGGTGTGGATGCGAGAAGAGATTTGGAAGTTATTGAAACTGAATTGATTTTGGCGGATTTGCAAACTTTGGAGAAAAGAATTGGGAAGGCGAAGAATGAAGCTAAATCAGGAGATAAAAAGAAGGCTGCTTATGCTGCTTTGTTGGAAAAAGTGGAGGCGGGTTTGCAAAGTGGGAAAAAGGCGATTGATTTGGAATTGAATGCTGAGGAAATTTTGGAAATCAAAGACTTACATTTACTTACTGCTAAGCCATTTTTATATATTTTAAATGTATCCGATCAGGATTTGGTGACGGTTATTCCTGAACAGGTGAGAAAAGACTTGGGGCTGAAGGAAGGTCAGAAAGTAATTCCTATTTCTGCAAAAGTGGAGGAGGAATTAGTGGGATTTTCTGAAGAGGAAGCTAAAGAATTTTTGAGTGAATTGGGAATAACTGATAGTGGGTTAAATTCTTTGATTAAAGCGGCTTATGAAATTTTGGGATTGCAGACATATTTTACGGCTGGCGTGAAGGAAGTGAGAGCTTGGACTATTCCTAAGGGGGCGACGGCGCCACAGGCCGCAGGAGTTATTCATAGTGATTTTGAGGCGAAATTTATTAGAGCGGAAGTGGTTTACTGGGAAGATTATGTGAATTTGGGTGGTGAAGCTGGAGCGAAAGAGAAAGGATTATTGAGATTGGAGGGGAAAGAGTATGTGGTTAAAGATGGGGATGTTATGCATTTCAGACATGGATAGTAGGTGAAATTTATAATTATAAAAACCACCATATTGAGTTTATGGTGGTTTTTTGTTAGCCATTCTTTTGAAATTGGCTAACAGTTAGACTTTTACTTTTTTTGTTTGGTGGCGCGCATTAGTTTGAGTTGGGAGAGTAGATAGTAGAGTGTGAAGGCGCCGGCTCCTACTAATAAGATCCAATCGAAACGTAAATTGAAAATATATACTTCTAGGAAAATAGTGGAAAGCACGAATACACTGATAATATAGGTAATTATCCAGATACGATTGCTCTCACGGATTTCGGGGAAGTTATTTTCGGAGTATTTTTTGAGATTAAAGATCAAACCAAAGAGGATGAAGATGCCGGCGTAGAGAGCGGCATTGGTTA
The DNA here is from genome assembly GCA_051657905.1 of Candidatus Altimarinota bacterium. Classification (GTDB taxonomy): domain Bacteria; phylum Patescibacteriota; class Gracilibacteria; order UBA1369; family UBA1369; genus JBOFLO01. Next base: position 17,997 of record JBOFLO010000073.1, read on the forward strand.
GAAATGGCCTAATTGAAGGCTCTACAGAAATATCGTAGGTTAGATAATTAATTAAGAAAGGGTGAAATGCCCAAATTAAGAAAGTCAAAATACTCCCCACGATAATACCAACGGTTTTGTGCCAGAAAACTCTTTTTACTTCAGTTACACCTTCAATCTGTTCAAATTCAGAACAGATTTGGGAAATATCATTGTAGCTTCTCACAAACATGGAGGTGTTGATGTAGAGTTTGCGAGTGATAAAATTAAATTTGGTTTCTGAATCTGTAAGTATAACCCGGTCTTTTTTACTATTGGTAATTTCCAGAAGGTTAGCTAGGTCGGTGTAAGGTTCGCAGGTTATTTTTAAATTAAAATGAACAAGTTTATCGGACAGGAAGTCGCTCATAATTTTGTTATGACGACTGGAATTCTTTGAAACTACAGCGGAAATTAGGTTGATTAAATCTAATGGGACAATGGATCCTTCAGCAATATGAACAAAAACATCGTCAAAATTATTTATTTCCAAATTATTGTAAAAACTAACAATTTTCTCAATTTTCCATTTGGAAAGATCTGTAACTAAACCTAAACCGGCGCGATCATATTCTTTTTGTAAAAGCTGACGACCGATTTTGATTTTAGAGGCGCGCGATTCCTTTTTGAAATACTCTTTCATTTTCTTTTTCGCAAAGGTGGTTTTGGCGAAAGTAAACCATTCGTGGCTGGGAGATTTGGCATAATCGGTGGTGACTATATTAACAAGGTCACCTTTCTTGAGTATATGGCTCAAGGAAACGTTCTGATTGTTTACCTGGGCGCGAATGGCGCGATTACCTACTTCAGTGTGAATAGAGTAGGCAAAGTCGATACAAGTTGAATTTAAGGGCAATGAAACAACTTTTCCTTTAGGAGTGAAAACACTCATGCGATCCTGGAAAATATCTTTTTTCAAATCATCCAAATAACTGCTTTGATTGGATTCTAAATCCTCGATATTAATAGCTTCTTCAAGCCAAGTTGCGCGGGGATCTTTGGTTAAAAGCTGATGATTTTTGCCTTCATTTTGGAAATAGCTGGTGGTAATACCGTATTGATTTTGGAAATGCATTTGATGAGTACGAATGCAGATGGTGGTAGTAACCCCGGAGCTGCCAAATACGCTGGTATGAATACTTTGATAACCATTGGATTTAGGAACAGAAATATAATCTTCAAAAGTATTTGGTTTTGGGCGATATAGGCTATGCATAATGCCCATAGTTTCATAACATTCAGATTCTTCAGAAACTAAAATATTCACGAAAAATTTGATCTGATAATCTTTGATTTGCAGATCGCGCTGGGTCAAATCTTTATAAATTGGGTAGAGATTGGTTTGTTGGCTGTAGACAATGGCGTCGATTTCCTTTTCAGAAAGAACATCTTCTATTTTAGCGAGCATTTCGTTCAGCAGTGGCGCATGGGCTTTTTTGGCTGTTTCAACTGTTTCTTTTAGCTGGGTATAATATTCTGGGTAAAGATTCTGGAAGCATAAATCTTCAAGTTCGGCCTGCAATTCTTTGATACCGAGCAGCGAGGCGATGGGGGCGAAAATTTCCAAAGTTTCACGGGCTTTACGCATGCGTTTTTCTGGAACATCCATGTATTCCAAAGTGCGCATATTATGAAGACGGTCAGCCAATTTGATGATCATGGTGCGGGGATCTTCACCTACATGTATGAATAAATTTTTTAAACTTTCAACCTCACGTTTTTGCATATCATTGCGATAATGCACTTTAGAGAGTTTGGTAATTCCCTGTACCAAATAAGCAACTTTTTTACCGAATTTCTGCTCAATTTGTTCAAGAGTGGCTTGGGTATCCTCTGGAACATCGTGAAGAAGGGCTGCGATTAAAGTTGTTTCGTCAGCATGGAGACTGGCAAGGATTTTGGCGGTTTCAAAAGGATGAATAATATAGGGAACTCCTTCTTGTTTACGCATTTGTCCATGATGAGCTTCTGCGGCAAAACGGAAAACATCACGGAATTTCTGCTCATTAAAGTCAGGCATATAACTTTTAACAGTGTCGATTAATTTTTCCAAATCAATCAACTTTGCTTTTACCAGCTGTTTAACTATGTCATTTTGGGTGACTTTGGTGGGCATCTGGGTGGGTTATAGACCATCTTTGATTGTAGCCTAGACTTGCCACAAGGTAAAGTTTATTTAATAGCCAAGTCAGTCTAACCCAGGAGGGAATTTTTCTTTTTTGAAAAAGGCCGTTTCAAGGGGGATTGAGTCAATTGGTACTTTTTATTTTTCAAAAAAGGAAAATTCCCTCCTGGGTTATAGATGAGCTTGTTTTTTAAATAGACTTTAGGAGATTGTGGCTAGGCCTAGGCATAAATCGTTTGAGTAGAATACGGCGAATTGGCCAGGGGCTAGGGCGTGGTCGGGGTGGTTTAGTTTGATGGTGGCGTGGTTGTTGGGGAGGGGCGTGAGGGTGGCTTGGTAGATTTTTTCGCCGTGGCGGACTTTGACTTGGAGGTTTTTTAAGTGTTCGGTGGTTGGCTCGGAGGCTGTCCAGTGGAGCTTTTCTACTTCGAAAGTGTCACGAGGTTTGTCTTCGGCGTGATAAGTGTTGGAAATGTAGACGATGTTATTGGGGATGTCTTTTTTGACTACGTACCAAGGACCATGGCTTAGTTCAATCCCCTTCCTTTGTCCTAGGGTGTAATACCAATATCCCTTGTGCTGACCGACTTTTTGGCCGTTGTCAGCGTTAATCAAGTCGCCGCGCTTTTCACCGAAATGATGTTTGATAAATTCGGAAAATTTGATTTTACCAAGGAAACAAACGCCTTGGCTATCTTTGCGGGCTTGATTAGGGAGATTGAATTTTTTAGCTAATTCGCGAACTTCGGATTTTAAATATTGAGCTAAGGGGAAATGAGCTCTTTTTAGTTGGGCTTGAGTGAGATGAGCGAGGAAATAAGTTTGATCTTTGAAGGTGTCTTTGGCTTTCTTTAAGTAAAATTTGCCATCAACCTCCACTTTATCGGCATAATGTCCGGTGGCAACCAAATCAAAACTGTCATCGATTTTATCGTAAAAACTGCCGAATTTAACTTTGTAATTGCACATAACATCGGAGTTGGGTGTGCGGCCGGCTTTGGTTTCTTCTAAGGCATAACTAACCACTTCATCCCAATATTCTTTTTGCATGGAAATAACCTGCAATGGAATTTTAGCATCGTCACAGATTTTTTGCAGATAAGCTAAATCTTCTTCCCAGGGGCAAGAGCCGAGGAAAGCCAATTCGTCTTCTAGCCAGATTTTAAGGTAGAAAGCGGTGACATCGTGGCCTTGTTCCTGCAGAAGTCGCAAAGCAACTGAGCTGTCCACACCTCCTGAAGCGAGTACGGCGATTTTCATATTTATGGGCTAGTTAAAGGCTAGCGGGAAATAATAATGTCTGGTTTGGGATTTATACTAATTTATAGTACTCAATTCAACTAAAAACACCAACGGAGAAATTAAATTCTGAGCATACCGCGTACGCCAATAGCAACATTGCGGCGGCGGGGATTGGATTCATCAATTCTAATGCTATCGCCAATACGCTCACCAACTTTGGCAATATCTTCTCTTCTATCAGCAAGAGGGGTTTTAATCCAACTAGAGGTTCGTAGATGATCAAATTCGACTAAAGTTTGCATAAAGCGATATTCCTGTTCATCGATAAATTCCAATCCCATGTTGGTAATAATATCTACTGCATTTCCATTAAATTCTGCCTGTGGACTCATTTTTCTGACATCCTGCTCCGCTCTTCCATCATAAACACAATTCGCCCGAGGACTACTTACTGCGCAGTCATAAAAAATTACTTCACCAGTTCGTTCATCCACTTTCAAAATATCAGGTTCTCCTCCGGTTCTTTCCATTTCACTTAAAGACCAAAGTTTTTTCGCTTCGGCATTTTTTAATCTTTGATCTACTCGAGACCATTCGATGCCTTTGTGGCGATTGATATTTTGATCAAATCTTGTCTTTAGATTTGAGATGAGATTTTCAAGTTGCTCTTTGGTTAGCTCTTTTTCCAGGCTAATTTTTGAAGCCATTAAGGATTTTCTTCTAATTCCGCTGGTTAATTCATTGATTTCAGCTTGAACAAGCTCGGCTGAAACAATTCCTTTGTCTACCAGATTCTCTAAAGTTTTGACCAAAGTTTGGCGATCTAATGTAGGGGGTATTGATAAAGCTGGCTTTCCGTATGCTTTAGACATGATAAGAAGTTATTTAGTTTACGACAAACTATCACACATCTTAAATATGTCAATAATTGTGAGAATGAGCTTAAACTGGCTTGGCTAAAACAATTAGACGATTCAAGTCTGTTCCAACGGGGGTACAGGTGATTAAAGTCAGACGGTCGCTGCCGTCTTGAGTTAAGACTTCTACCTGGCTTGGACTAACCACTTTCTTTTCGTAAACTACGTATTTGTATTTTTTCTGATCTTGATAAACTACAACTTCATCGCCGACGCTGACCTGATGGAGAAGCGCAAAAACGTCTTTGAAGCGGCCTGGATCCCATGGGAAATAGGAGCTGTGACCGGTGATTACTACATTACCATTATCTCCCGGATAGGCAGTACCGGGATAGTGCAC
>JBOFLO010000074.1:0-13640 GCA_051657905.1 Candidatus Altimarinota bacterium
GCATGCGAATCGCTTACTTTTTCATTTTTGATTTTTGGAATCCCGATTTCTTCTTGTATTTGGTGCATTAGAAAAAATGGTTTAAGTTATTATTTTGAGTAGAATTCTACGATAAGATTGCTGGCAATTTGAGCTTCGAGTTCAGACTTTTCAGGCATTCTAGAGACAGCTCCTTTGAGATTTTTAAGGTCAACCTCCAACCATTTAGGGGCATTAACTTTCATTTCAGAATTTTCTTTGAAAATAGGTGAATCTTTCTTTTTATCAACTAGATTGAATTTATCACCAACTGCTACCTGGATGGAAGGGATAGTTACTCTTTTTCCATTTAATTCAATCAATCCATGTCCAACCATTTGTCTAGCTTGATAACGAGTTTTTGCGATACCAGCTCTGAAAACTACATTATCCAATCTTCTTTCTAATAATTTCAAAAGTTCATCACCAGTTACACCTTCAATTTTGCTGGCTTGTTCAAAATATTTACGGAATTGTTTTTCAGTAATATTGAAAATGAATTTAGCTTTTTGCTTTTCCAATAATTGACGGGAATATTCAGATTTCTTACCGAATGTACCCTTTGGTCCATGCATTCCAGGTGGATAGTTTTTCTTAACTGTAGCGCATTTTTGATTGTCTTCACGATTGGTTGGAAGTCTGATACCAACTCTTCTGAATAATCTAGCTTTAGGTCCGATATATTTTGACATTTGAGACTAACGTTTTAATGAATATTGTAGTTATGAGAGTGAATTTCAGTCGTACTCTCCGGGTGGATAAATTTATGCACCCTATACACTTACTGGCTATGTCCTTAATTTATACTCTTCTAGCCTTTCTTGGACGGCAACCATTGTGGGAAACTGGAGTTACATCAGTGATTGATTCGATGCTTACACCGGAAGTGTAAAGACCGCGGATAGCTTGTTCACGTCCTGAACCCAAGCCTTTTACAAATACATGTAGTTTTTCCAAACCGTAAGGTAAAGCCTTGTTGATAGCGGCTTCAGCAGAGATTTGAGCGGCGTATGGAGTTGCTTTCTTAGCACCTTTGAAACCATTGGTACCTGCACTGCTCCAGCCTAGTACAGCACCTTTATCATCAGTAATTGTGATAATAGTGTTGTTGAAACTTGATTGAATGAAAGCTTTTCCTTCAGTTACTGTTCTTTTGGATTTGCTTTTCTTTACCTTTTTTACTACAGCACCTTCTGCACCTTCAGCGGCAACAGTTTCAGTCTTAGCAGCGTCTTTTGTAGTCTTTTCAGGAGCTTTTTCAGCTTTAGTAGATTTAGGTTTTTCTTGGTCGGCCATGATGGTTTTAAATTAAAATTGTGCGGATTATTTATTAGACTATTTAACGGCGATCTTCTTGTTAGCGATAGTCTTTCTTTTACCTTTCTTAGTACGAGAGTTGGTTTTAGTTTGTTGACCACGAGCTGGAAGACCTTTTTTATGTCTTGATCCGCGGTAAGTACCAATATCCTGTAGATGTTTGATATCTAATTGGACTTTTCTTCTTAAATCACCTTCAGTCAAAAATTGACTTACTTTGTCTCTTAATTTTCCAATTTGATCTTCAGATAAATCTTGAACCTTAGTATCAAGGTTGATTTTCAATTGTTTTAAAATACTGTCAGCCAAAGGACGTCCAATGCCATAAATGGCGGTAAGTCCGATTGCAACACGTTTTTCTTTAGGTAGGTTTACTCCAGCGATTCTAGCCATGGCTTTTAAAATTTAGTTACTATAGTTAATTACAAATTATCCTTGTCTTTGTTTGTGCTTTTTAGTGGCGCAAATCACACGGATAACGTTTTTTCTTTTGATTACTTTGCATTTAGCGCAGATGGGTTTTACAGATGATCTTACTTTCATGATGGATTTATACTTATGGTAATATTGGCTTAGGATTCGGCGGGAGGTGTAGTAGGTTGAGGAGCTTCAGGAGATTTTCTTTCCGGGTGGCCTTCTTTATGGCGGAAGGTGATGCGTCCTTTAGTTAAGTCGTAGGGAGTGAGGATGACAGTGACTTTATCTCCAGGGAGGATGCGGATAAAGTTGATTCTCATTCTTCCAGAAACATGAGCGATTATCTCATGATTGGTAAAGTTTTCGTCGAGCAATTTAACCTTAAATTTGGCATTAGGATAGCATTCCAGAATTATACCACTTGCTTCGATTTCTTCTTTGGCCATAAATGTTTTAAATAAGAGCTTTCTAAGGGATATAATGAGAGTTATAAATCTAAAAAAGCGTTAGGATTCTACATGAGCATATTTTAGATTGCAAGTTAATTTTTTTGTTTTTTATTTTGGTCGAATAGTCAGTATTTCAGCGCCATTTTCCGTTACAGCAACTGTGTGTTCAACCTGGGCTGCTAGTGACCCGTCTTTGGTGACAATTGTCCAGGCGTCGGGCAGGGTAATTGTTTCGGTTTTGCCCATGGTGATAATAGGCTCTATGGCAAACACCATGCCGGCTTGAAGAATAGGTCCCAAAGCCCTTTCCTTGTAATTCAAAATATATGGATCTTCGTGAAGCTCTTTTCCTATTCCATGTCCAGATAAGTCTCGCACTATTCCGTAATGTTCTTTTTTGATGGCATTTTCAATAGCTTGGCTGATTTGATTGGTGCGAATGCCTGGTCGAATCACATCAACTGCTTTGTCCAATGCTCGATAAGCAGTGTCAATAAAGTTTTGAATATCATCAGCTACTTTTCCAACTGCAACAGTAATGGCTGAATCGCTATAAAATCCCTGATAAACCACGCCACAATCAATAGTAATAATATCACCTTCTTTTAAGGGAATATTGTTGGGAATTCCGTGAACCACTTGTTCATTAATATTGGCACAAACGCAATATGGAAACCCATTGTATCCTTTGAAGGCCGGACGTACATCGAATTCACGCATGCGCTTTTCAGCGTATTGGTCGATGTCCAAGGAAGTGAGGCCTGGTTTAATTAAAGTTTCGATTTCAGACAAAATAATACCTAGAATTCTTCCAGATTCGCGCATTTTTGCCATTTCCTGATTGTCTTTGATGGAAATTTTTAAGCCATCCTCATGAAAGTATTTGATGCTGGTTGTTTTATAAAATATGGATCTAGTATTTTGAAAATATCTTCGCTTACTTTTTCAATAGATTGATCTCCGTTGACCTGTAATAGTCTACCTTCTTCTTGATATTCTTCAAGTACTGGGACAGTTTCTTCATAAAAATGAGCGAGACGGTTGCGAATAACATCGATGGTGTCGTCAGCCCGGCCTTGTTCCTGAGCTCTTTTAATTAAACGATTGATGGTTTTTTCTTCAGGCATGATAATCTGCAAGCCCATGATTTTTCGGCCTAGCTTTTCAATAAGTGCATCAAAAGTTTCTTTTTGAACTAGCTTGCGAGGAATACCGTCAAAGAGAATTTGTTGGTCAGTTGGAGTATGAGTAATGAAATTTTCCACAATTTCCATGATAATTTCATTGGAAACCAAATGACCTTCTTCGATAACATTTTTGATTTTTTTTCCTAATTCACTGTCCTGTTTAGCAAGTTTGCGTAATTCGTCGCCAGCTTCAAAAATTTTAAAATTGTATTTTTCGGACAATACTTTAGCCTGGGTTCCTTTACCGGAACCTTGAATCCCACAGAGAAATAAATCCATGCAAATTTTATTTAGTAGAGTTTGTTGTAGTCGTGCATTACCATCTGTGCATTCACTTGTCTGATTAGTTCAAGTACTACACTGGCGATAATGATCATGGCTGCACCGTCGATTAGTGTTGGAATTGTTCCAATAGAAAGTGAGGTTGAAGCCAACTGAATAAGGGCTGGAGAAATTGCAATGAAAGCAATAAATAGACCACCCCATAAATTTAAGCGATTGGAAACTTGACCAAGATAGTCAACGGTTTGTTTGCCTGGTCTGATTCCAGGAATATAACCTCCACGTTTTTGAATATTTTCGGCTACTTGTTCTGGATTGAAAGAGATACTTACATAGAAGAAAGTGAAACCGAGAATCAAAAAGAAGTAGAGAATTTGATAGGAGATGGAGTTGATGCTGAAATGAGTAATAATGAAAGTAGAAATATTTCTTAGTACTTCATTATCGGAAGCTTGTGTAAATTGAGCGATAATTCCAGGAAAACTAACAACAGAAAGAGCAAAAATGATTGGAATCATCCCAGCTTGATTGATACGAATAGGTAAATTAGATTTTTCACCAGCAGTTTTTACACCTCTTGAAGCGTATAAAATTGGAATTTTTCTTTCAGCTTCACTTACAATTACAATTAGAACAGTAAGGAAGATAGTAATTAAAATCATGATTACAAAAGGAATCAAGAAAGTGTTTGATTCTTGAGCTAAAGCTAAATTTTGACCGATTACTTGAGGTACGCTAGCAATAATTCCGGCGAAAATTAATAGAGATATACCGTTACCAATACCTTTTTCCGAAATTAATTCACCCAACCACATTGTTAATACAGTACCGGCTGTAACAGTGATCATGATTGGTAGAATAACGTTGGCGGCACCAATGTTTTCTACGATTGGTAAACTGGTTTGAGAATTTAATAATTGAATCATTCCATATGACTGGATGAAAGCAATTGGTAAAGTTAACCAACGAGTGTATTGATTTAGTTTGCGACGACCTTGATCGCCTTCTTTGGAAAGTGCTTCCCAGCTAGGTACGATTACAGTCAGTAATTGTACGATGATTGAGGCGTTAATATATGGAGAAAGGCCCATTAAAATGATGGAGAAGTTTTCAGCGCTTCCACCAGTTAATAAACTGAAAGTTCCAAGTAATTGATTTTGAGCGAAAATACTTGCCAGTACATCTAAATTAGCCCCGGGAATACTGATTTGGGCTAATAGTCTGTAGACGATGATGATAGCGACAGTAAAGAGAATTTTTTTGCGTAAATCCTTAGAGTTCCAGAGTTGTCTTAAGTATTTGAACATGAACGTTTATTTTTTAACTTAATAGGAGATTATTCCGCTTTCTTCTCAGCCTTCTTTTCTAAAGTTAATTCTTTAACAGATCCTTTAGCTGCTTCGATTTTTTCTTTAGCAGAGGCAGAAACTTTATTGGCAACAATATTTAATTTCTTGCTTAATTCGCCATTGCCGAGAATCTTAACTGGTTTGTCAGCGTGAGGAACTAGCTTGTTTTCGTATAAAGCTTGAGCGTTAACTTCAGTATTATCAGCGAATTTATTTAAATCGCCAACATTTACCACTTGATATTTAATGTGGTTGATATTTTTGAAGCCTTTTAATTTAGGCATTTTCATGTAAAGGGGAGTTTGTCCACCAGCGAAACCTGGCTTAATGCTTCCACCTGTACGAGCAGTTTGACCATTACCACCTTTACCAGAATAAGTACCTAGACCTGAACCGTTTCCACGGCCCAATCTTTTCTTAGGTTTAATTGCTCCTTTATTTCTTTTTAACTTGTGTAATGCTTCCATGATATTGCTAATTAGTTAGAGATTGCTGAATGATTATTTTTTGTCGTCTTGCTTAGGGGCTGGTTTTCTGTCTGCGGGTCTTTGAGGTCTTTGTCCCTGAGGTCTGTTGTTATTGTGATGAGCAGGCTTTGGTTGTTCAGTTGGAGCTGCTTCAGGTTTTTTCTTTAACCAAGGCAATTGTTTTAAACCGGCAAGAGCTTTGAGGGCAGCTTGGCTGTTATTTAAACGATTGTTTGAACCGAAAGATTTTCCGATAATATTTTTAATACCCGCTAATTCAACTACTTTACGCAAAGCGCCACCGGCTTTGATACCAGTACCTGGACAAGCTGGCATAAGTAATAATTTAGCTGATTTGAATTTAACTTGAGTACGATGAGGAATTGTATCTCCAGCCATTGGAACAACAATTAAAGCTTTCTTTGCTTGAGCGATAGCTTTAGAAATTGCGCCAGTAACTTCAGTAGATTTTCCAATACCTACACCTACTTTACCTTTTTTGTTACCAATAACTACAGTTGCTCTGAAACGAAGTCTGCGACCACCTTTTACTACACGAGTAACGCGATCGATTTGTATAACTTCTTCTTCGAATTCTTTTACATCTCTGATTGGTGCGCGTCCTTTTGATTGTCCTTGTCCCTTAGGCATGTTGATGAAATTAAGAAAAGTGAATTGATAATTAGAATTTTAGGCCACCTTCACGTGCTCCGTCAGCCAAAGCTTTGATACGGCCGTGGTATCTATAACCATTACGATCGAAAACGCAGGTTTTAATGTTTTTTTCCAGTGCTAATTTAGCAAGTTCGATTCCAACCTGTTTAGCTCTTTCCATTTTAGTACCTTTTGTAACTTTAAGATCAGAGGCACTAGCGATGGTTTGATGTTTTTGATCATCAACCAATTGAGCATAATTGTTGTTAAGACTGCGGAATACTACCAAACGATGTCTGTCAGTTCCGAAAACCTTGCCTTTTACTCTGGCTTGGCGTCTTTTTCTAGCTGTGATTTTGAGATTAGTCATGACTTTAATTTAACTTTAGATTTAACTATTATTTATCCTTACCAGCTGCTTTACCAGCTTTTTGCGCTACATATTCACCAACATATCTAATACCTTTTCCTTTGTATGGTTCAGGTTTTTTGTATGATCTGATTTTAGCAGCTACTTCACCTAGTAATTGTTTGTCGATACCTTTGATGATCAAAATGTTTTTCTTTTCTTTATCAATTTCGATAGCGATTCCCTGAGGAGCTTGGAATTCGATTGGGTGAGAGAAACCAAGATTCAAAGTTAATTTAGTTCCGGCGATAGCGGCTCTGTAACCTACACCAAGGATTTCCAATTTCTTTTCAAAACCTTGAGTTACACCTTCCACCATATTGCTTAGTAAAGAACGAGTTAAACCATGCAAACTTTTGCTTAATTTAGAATCGTTTCTACGTTTTAAAGTAATTTCTTCTGGAGTAACTTCAGCAGTGATATTAGCGTGAATATCTAATTCCAATTGACCTTTTGGTCCCTTGACTGATAAATGTTGTCCTTTTAATTCAACTGTAACTCCACTTGGAAGTTTTACTGGTTGTTTTCCTATTCTAGACATGATCTTTTAAAAATTAGGGTAATATGTTTAGTAAATTTCGCAGATTAATTCTCCTCCAAGCTGCATCTTTTTTGCTTCTTCTCCAGTCATCATTCCTTTAGAAGTAGAGATAATTTGTACTCCAAGTCCACCGTGAATTTTCTTGATTTCAGTAGATTTGATGTAAATTCTTTGACCAGGCTTACTAACTCTGTTCAATTCTAGATCAGCTCTGTCAGTGTTTAATTCGATTTCCAAATTGGAATGAACTCCATCCTTAGTAACTTCAAAACCATTAATGAAATGTTTTTTCTTAAGATTTTCAAGAATGGCTGCTTTGCTTTTAGAGTAGGGAACAGACACGGAGTCTTTTCTTGCTCTGAGGGCATTGCGGATTCTAGTTAATAAGTCGGCGATAGTATCGGTATACATAATTGAGAGATTAATTTGAATTATTTTTTACCAAGAAGATTTAGTCAATCCCATGATTTTTCCTTGACGAGCTTTTTCTCTGAAACAAATTCTGCAAACTTCGAATCTGCGCAGATAGCCACCATTTCTTCCACAAAGCTTACAACGATTGTAAACACGCACTGGGAATTTAGGTTTTTTACCAGCAGCTAATGCTGTTAGTAATGCTTTTTTGCTTCTTTCGGTCTTAACTTTTAATGCTTTTCTAGCCATTTTGGTAAATTAAAATTGATTATTATTTAGTTGCAGCTTTTTCTTTTCTTTCTTGGAAAGGGAAACCTAGTTCTTTTAATAACATTAGAGCTTCTTGATTATTCTTGGCAGTAGTAACGAAAGTAAGCTGAACACCATGAGCTTTGATAATATCGTCGGGATTGATTTCAGGGAATACAGTGTGTTCACGAACGGCATAAGAGTAATTTCCTTTACCATCGAAACTTCTTGGAGAAATTCCACGGAAATCTCTAGTTCTTGGGAAAGTTACATTTACTAATTTATTCACGAAATCGTACATTTTGTTGCCACGTAAAGTTACGTGTACACCAACTGGCATATTTTCTCTTAATTTGAAATTTGAGATAGCTTTACGAGATTTAGCTACTACTGGTTTTTGACCAGCAATTTTACTAATATTTTCTACTACTTCAGAATAATCTTTAGATCCGGCCATTAACTTACCAATACCAACGTTGATAATTACTTTTTGTAAACGAGGAACGGCATTAACATTTTTAACAGAAAGCTTTTTCTGCAAGGCAGGAGCAATTTCTTTAAGATATCTTTCTTTTAGTGTAACTGGTTGTTTAGACATTGTGAGTATAATTAGGCTTTAACTTTCTTAGATTTAGACTTAGTAGCAGTAGCTGTGTCCAGAGATGCTCCAGAAACCAAAGCGATTCTTTCTTTCTTGCCGCTGGCAAGAACTTTGTAACCGATTCTGGTTGGTTTGTCGGTTTTAGGGCAGAGGATCATAACGTTAGAGATAGCCATTGGAGCTTCATAAGAAATCTTTTCTCCAGGTTGGTTGAATCTCTTTTTGATATGTTTAGTGCGAAGATTAACTTTTTCCACAGTGATACGATCGTTTTTACGATCTACCTTGAGGATTTTGCCTTTCTTGCCTTTATCTTTGCCTGTGATTACCAGGACATTGTCATTAACTTTAAGTTTCATAGTGATTGAGATATTTCTGATTACAATACTTCGGGAGCCAAACTGATAATTTTTTGATAACCTTTTTCTCTAAGTTCTCTGGCGATTGGGCCGAAAACACGAGATCCTTTAGGTTCACCATCTTTGTTGATGATAACGATAGCATTTTCATCGAAACGGATATAGCTGCCATCTTTTCTCTTAATTTCTTTTCTAGTTCTAACTACAACGCCTTTTTCTACAGCGTGAGCTTTAACTGTACCTCTTGGTTGAGCTTGTTTGATTGTTACCACTACCACGTCGCCAACTCTGGCATAACGTTTTTTACTTCCTCCGATTACTTTAATGCATTGAGCAAGTTTAGCTCCGGAGTTGTCGGCAATGTTGATCATTGATCTTAACTGTATCATGTCGGTCTTTTAAAGTTGATATAGATTATTGTGCTTTGTGCTTAGTCTTCTTCTCTTTAGTCGCTGTTTCAGCTTTTGCTTCTGGAGCGTCTACTGACCATCTTTTTAATTTACTTAATGGTCTGGTTTCGTAGATAGTTACTTCATCACCAATTTGGTATTGATTCTTGCTATCGTGAGCATAGAATTTTTTAGAAGTTCTGAAACGTTTCTTGTAAATTGGATGAACTTTGTAGGTGTGAACCTGTACAACAATGGTTTTATCCATTTTATTGCTGGTTACTGTACCTTTTTTACTTCGGATCATAATAGTAATTTAGAGATTTAGATTGATTATTTAGCTTGTGCTTGAGTGAGTTGAGTCTTTAGTTGAGCCACATAGCGTCTTTTTGCTTTGATAGCGTGAGTTTCCTTGGAAGTTTGATTGTTTAGTTTCATGCGTTCCACCAACAATTCATTTTGAGTCTTAGAAATTTCTTTATATAACTCGGCTTCGCTGGTTTTTTTAATTTCTTCTTTAGTTAACATGATTAAATTTCGTTGGTATTAATAAATTTGCATTTAACTGGGAGCTTTTGAGCTGCCAATCCCATGGCTTCTTTGGCAACTGCTGGTTCCACACCATCCATTTCAAACAAAACAGTTCCTTTTTTGATAGTTGCTACGTAGTGATCCAATGCACCTTTACCTGAACCCATTGGTACTTCAGCGGCTTTTTGAGTGATTGGTTTGTGAGGGAATACTCTAATCCAGATTTTTCCACCTCTTTTCACATGTCTAGTCATTGCACGACGAGCTGCTTCGATTTGTCTTGCAGTGATTTCAGCGCCTGACATGGTCTTAAGTACAAAGCTGCCGAAGGCAGGACGATGCCCTTTTGTGGCTTTGCCAAGCTGGCTTCCACGTAGTCTCTGTGCTTTTCTAAATTTAGTTTTCTTTGGTCCGAACATAGTCTTTAGTAGTGATTATTTGTCGATTATTAGCAGTTTTAGGCCTGTGAAATTTACTATAGAGACGGCCTATGGTCAATATGATTTATTAAGATTCTTGGTCGTTAATATATTCACCTTTTTTATTGAAGACGTCACCTTTGTAAACCCAAACGGTTACACCGATGGTTCCGTATTCAGTTTTAGCGTGTTGAGAAGCGAAATCAATGTCAGCACGGAAAGTATGAAGAGGGATTTTTCCTTGAGAGAAAAATTCAGAACGAGCGATTTCTACACCATTCAAACGTCCAGCTAAAGCGATTTTCACACCTTTTGCTCCATTTTCCAATGCTCTTTCGATAGCCATTTTGGAAGCACGGCGATAAGAAACTCTTTTTTCAATTTGTTTAGCAATACTTTCTGCCAATAAATGCGCGTCGGAGGCAGGTTTCTTGATTTCACGGATATTAATTAAAAATTCTTCATTGAATTTTTTCTTTAACTTATCACGTAGACCTTCGATGTTAGATCCTTGTTTTCCAATGATCATACCTGGTTTAGCAGTGTGAATGTTGATATTCACCTTGTTGGCAGTTCTGTGGATTTCGATTCTTGATACACCAGCTTCTTCCAAGTCTTTACGGATGATTTTTTCAATTTCGAAATCTTGATGCAAATATTTTGCATATTTTTTCTTATTGGCAAACCATTTGGAGTCCCAAGTTCTGATGATACCGATTCTTTGGATGATAGGATTAACTTTTTGTCCCATGATGAGTGGCAGTTATTTAGTTGATATTATTATGATTCTTTCGATTTAGAAGTAGCTTTCTTAGCTTTAGCTGGAGCTTTTTTAGCGGCAGCTTTCTTAGGGGCTTTGTCGTCTTTTGCAGTTTCTGCAGCAGTTCCGTCAGATACACCCAAGATTACAGTAATATGAGCAGTTCTTTTTAAAATAGGATAAACACGACCGCGAGATACTGGAACACCTCTTTTTAAAGTAGGTCCTTTGTTGATAATCACTTCTTTAACAATCAAGGTCTTTGGTTCTTGTTTGAAGTTATTAGTAGCATTAGCTACAGCACTACTTAAAAGCTTATGAATCATTTTGGCAGCTTTTTTTGGAGTATATTTCAAAATTTCTAAAGCTTCGCCAGTAGTCTTTTTTCTGATCATACCTGCGATCAAATTGGCTTTTTTAGGTGTAATGCGAGTTGTGCGTAAGATAGCTTTCATTTTAAGTTAATTTAAACTGTTGTTATTATTTAGCGGCAGGAGCAGGGGCAGGAGCTGGACCAGCTTCAACTTTGGCAAGTTTTCCACCATGTCCTTTGAATTTACGAGTATGTGCGAAAGAGCCAAGTTTTTGACCTACCATTTCTTCAGTTACATAAACTGGTAAGTGTTGTTTTCCATTGTGAACGGCAATAGTGAATCCAACGAACTCTGGAGCAACAGTGCTAGCTCTAGCCCAGGTTTTTAATACTTTCTTTTGTCCGTTGTCTTGCATAGCCAAAACTTTTTTTAATAGTTTTGGGTCTACGTAAGGTCCTTTTTTTGTACTTCTAGACATATCTTTAAGTAAGATTTAATAATTATTTTTTAAGCTTTGATCCGTCTCTTCTCTTCACAATTGATTTATCACTGAATTTTCTTTTGCGAGTTTTAACACCTAGAGCAGGTAAGCCCCAAGGCGTTCTTGGCGATGGTAAACCGATTGGTTGATTACCTTCACCACCTCCGTGTGGATGATCCACTGGATTCATAGCTTTACCACGTACTGAAGGTCTTTTCCCAAGCCATCTGTTACGACCAGCTTTACCGATTTTAACTAAGTTGTGGTCGATATTACTGACGATACCGATTGTGGCATAGCAGTTTTTATCAAGCATTCTTTGTTCACCGGATGGGAGTTGAACTAAGGCGTAGTCTTTTTCTAGAGCGATTAGAGTAGCTCTGGAACCAGCTGAACGAACGATTTGTCCACCTTTGTCTTTAGCTAATTCTAAATTGAAAATATTGTAACCAACTGGAATGTATTTAAGCATCATGCGATTTCCTACAGCAATTTTTGCTTTTTCTTTGGTAATTATTGAATCACCAACTTTAATACCTTCAGCGGCTAAATGATAACGTTTTTCACCATCTTGGTAATTAACCAAAATAATTAAACATGTTCTATTTGGATCATATTCGATAGCGGCTACTTTTGCTGGAATTCCAAGCTTGTCGGTTTGTTTGAAATCAATCAAACGATAAAGTCTTTTGTGTCCACCACCAATATGTCTAACAGTTAGTTTTCCTTGGCTATTTCTACCTGAGCCTCTTTTCATACCAACCACTAAACGCTTTTCAGGTGTAGTTTTGGTAATTTCTTTGAAAGAGATTACACTCATGTGTCGACGGCCGGGAGTTGTTGCTTTAAATTTTTTGACTGGCACAGTAGTAATTAACTTAAATTATAATTAGGCTTTAACAGTTTTTTTGACAGCTGTTTTCTTAGCCTTAGTTTCCTTAGGTTCAGCTTTTTTAGTAGCTGCTACTTTTACTTTAGTTTCCTTAGCATCTTTAGAGAACTTAGTTAAATCTAGTTTGGCTCTGTTCTTTAAAGTTACATAAGCTTTTTTCAATTCAGCTCTTTTCACAGCAGAACCTTTTCTGATCTGCTTTGATTTACTAGGAGTGATAATGATTTTAACTTGGGCTACGTCAGCTCCGAAAATAGTTTTGATAGCATTCTTTACATCAATTTTAGTAGCCTTTCTTGCAACTAAGAAGCTGTAAGTTTTTTGGCTTTCCAATTGAGTGCCTTTTTCGCTGACTAGCGGTTTGAGAATGATTTGATTTGCGTTCATCTGGGCGTTAATTATTTACTTTTTTTAGTAGAGAAAATTTCTTCAATTTTGCTCAAAGCTTCTTCCAAAAAGACAACCTTGTCATATTTTTGAAGGTCTGCGATGTTCAAGTATTGAACGGTAATTGTTTTTACAAGTGGAAGATTATTGGCAGATTTTGTAAGAACTTCATTCTTACCTGGAAGTACAATCAATAAATCTTTATCAACTGGAAGACTCTTAATTACATCAGCTAAAGTCTTAGTTTTGATTTCGGCTTGTTCATAAGCATCTAGACCGAAAATCTTTTCTTCACGAAGTTTTTGAGAAAGAGCAGAGAAAAGTGCGTGTCTTCTTTGTTTCTTCGGCATCATTTGCTTGTAGTTACGAGCATTACGAGGACCGAAAGATACACCACCACCGATTTGATGAGGGTTGTTAGTAGCACCTTGTCTGGCATTACCAGTTCCTTTTTGACGGAAAGGTTTCTTTTTTCCACCAACTACTTCACCTTTAGTCTTAGTGTGGGCAATAGGAGCAACACGACGATTTGCCAATTGTCTGATTAAAGCTTGTTGAATTAAATCGTTGTTGAAAGCAACATCGAAAATTTCAGCTGGAGCATCATAGTCCTTAAGCTTTTTACCTTGCTGATTGTAAATAGTAATTTTAGCCATAGCGATTAAGAGAGTTTTTTAATAGTTACGTAAGAATTGATGGCTCCAGGTACTGGACCTTTAATGCCGATCAAATGTTTTTCAGGATTGATATATTC
>JBOFLO010000075.1:0-10750 GCA_051657905.1 Candidatus Altimarinota bacterium
GGAGGTTCCGGCGGACAAGGTGGACAGGGCGGGGGATATCCAACCACCACCAGCACCGGCGGCCAAGGCGGAGGCGGCGCAACTTCCAGCGGAGGCAACACCTCCACTGGCGGCTCCACCACCTCGACCAGCACCAACAACGGCGGCTCTACCGGCACCAGCGGCTACGACTGCACCATGGATGATCTCCTGGGGCAGCCCTGCATCAGCGGCGTCGGCATCTGCCAACAACAGGGTGTCTGGATATGCAACCAGTCCTTCGACGGACTGATCTGCAGCCAAGGCCCCGGCCAGCCCAACCCGAGTGGAGAAATCTGCTCCAACGGGCTGGACGACGACTGCGACGGCGCCACCGACTCGGTGGACTCCGACTGCGGCGGCAACGGCAATGGTGGAAGCACCTCAACCAGCAGCTCGAACGGCGGGTCGACTTCCAACGGAGGTTCGACCAGCTCGTCCAGCAGCAGTGGAGGAGGTCAAGGAGGAGGCGGCAACGGAGGCGGGGAAACCTGTACTCCGGTCAGCCCCTTCAACGTCACCACCATCGGCTCAACCGGACTCCTTTCCCTCCAGGAAGGTGAGTCCACCCTCTCCACCAGCAATCCCCGGATTCAAAGCATGAGTCTGGGCAACGTCCGAGCCCTCATCCCCAACAACGGGCTGAGTGTCTCGACGCAGAACGGCGGCGTGGTGAACATCTTCGAGACGACCCCTCAAGGTCTCGAAGTGATCGACATCGAATACAAGGCCTACTTCAACAATCCAGGCCTCGTCATCACCGATGGCGATCGTCACAGCTCCACCTACCTCAGAGTCTTCATCGACTCTTTCAACTGCTGGCGGGTCGGGCAATGCCTGCCCTACCTGACCTTCGACGGAATGAGCGTCCCCGACACGCTCTTCCAACTCACTGGGAGCGTCACCAGCGCGCCAGTTTCCGTAACCTTCTCTGGGGAAATCTACTTCATCGTCGAAGTCCCCGGAGAACTCTGCAACTAGAGGTGTCGCCAACCAAAACCATGCTTTAGGCCCAACGTGGCGCCGAAAAGCTAAACAACCAAGAGCCTTCACCCAAGCTTAACCGCTAAAGTGAAGGCTCTTTCCATGTGTATTTAATGTTGTTGACAAAAACGCACAATTGTTTTAATATCAAAGCTTATTTTGATCAACTGTTAAAGTTTAGCAGTCAATCAAATAAGAGTTCATTAAAAACTTGTTTGCCAATTCCGGAACAATCTACTGGGTCTAATTCAGACTTATTAGAATGTTCCGGAATTGGATCCGGACAGAGAACTGGAGTATAAAACCATGAACACCTATAACCGCGTGGAAAACTTTTTCGACCGCAACTCGGAAAAATTCGACTGGGGCATCACTCTCAGCTTGATCGCAGCCATCGTCCTCGGGTTCTTCCTCGGTGGTTGCGGCGACGAAGAGGGCGGCTATCAACGCCGGCCTCATCACGACTCGCCCGATCCGACCGGAGGCAGCTCTGGCGGCTATGACCCGCCCTACGGAGACGACGATGACGGGGACGATGGCCAGCCCGATCACAACTGTCAGAGCGTCCCGCAGATGATCGACCTGCGCAGCTACGACTGCTACGGTGCCGATCAGAAAACCCATGAGGCCGAGCTTGCCATCGGTGTGCAGTTCCAGGATCAAGCCTGGCCTGCCTACTATCCCGGCTATGACCTCAACGACAATGGTCATTACGGGGAAGGCTTGGTACTCGAAAACCCCGCGGCAAACAGCTGCGGCCCCGTCAAGGTCGCCATCGTCAGCTTCGGCCAACCCTGGCTCCAGGTGAGCGAGGACGTCGAGATCTGGGAGTTCAAGAAGGAGGGGCTCGAGATCGCCTTCGCCAACATCCAGAACTACCAGGTACAGGACTTGAGTACATGGTGGACCAAAGACATGGTGCAGGTCATGCAGGAAGTATTTTCCTGTCAGGTGGAAGGGGAGTGCGGCTACAACTATAGCCTACCTCCAGATACCCTCACCAAGCTCGGTCTCGACAACGAGGCCAGCTCACAGGTCTGCGGTCTCGGCCTCTACCTGCTCCGCTCCCAATAATCAGAAGGTCGAGCCACAAGCTCCCTTCTTTCGGATAACCAAACAAGCAAAAGTTTCGTCACTCGCCTCAGGGCAGGGTGACGAACAAAACCGCCCCGACGTTAACGCGATCGGGGCTTTCTCATTCAAAATTATTTCTTCAATTCCTTAGAATTCAAAGCTGTAAGTTCTTTATCATTTGCTTTTTCCAAAGCCCTTTGTCTTCTCTCAATTT
The DNA here is from genome assembly GCA_051657905.1 of Candidatus Altimarinota bacterium. Classification (GTDB taxonomy): domain Bacteria; phylum Patescibacteriota; class Gracilibacteria; order UBA1369; family UBA1369; genus JBOFLO01. The sequence goes on from JBOFLO010000075.1 coordinate 2,291, forward strand.
TTCCAAAAATTTTCTCCGTCTCCAACAATTTCAACAAATATTCACCATATCCACTTTTCAATTGCTTGCGAGCCAAAACTTCCAATTGCTTCGCATCAATAAAATCATTTCTAAAGGCCACCTCCTCAATACAACCAATTTTTTTACCCTGTCTTTTTTCAATAACTTCCACAAAATTACAGGCCTGCATCATCGAATCAAAAGTCCCAGTATCAAGCCAAGCTTCACCTTTACCCACAACTTGTACCTGCAATTTCCCTCTACGCAAATATTCCGCACTCACATCCGTAATTTCATATTCCAAACGCGCTGACGGCTTCAAATTTTTAGCTATTTCCACCACATCATTATCATAAAAATAAATACCCGGAATAGCAAAGCTAGACTTTGGGTTTAATGGCTTTTCTTCAATCGAAACAGCCTTGAAATCATCATCAAACTCTACCACACCATAACGCTCCGGATCCGACACATGATAAGCAAAAATAATCCCCCCATCTGGATCAACAGAATTACCAGTCCATTTATCCCAAGAAGACCCATAAAAAATATTGTCTCCTAACACCAAACAAACTTTATCATTTCCAATAAATTCCTCTCCAATCACAAAAGCCTCCGCCAAACCCCTCGGCTGAGCTTGCACAGCATAACTAAAATTACATCCTAATTGGCTTCCATCCCCCAATAAATTAACAAATTGTCTCTGATCTTCAGGAGTAGTAATAATCAAAATATCCCTAATCCCAGCCTTCATCAAAGTAGATAGGGGATAGTAAATCATCGGCTTATCATAAATCGGCATTAACTGCTTACTGATAGCCATTGTTATCGGGTGCAAACGGGTTCCCGTCCCACCAGCTAAGATTATTCCTTTCATTTTATTCATTTAAACCTTGCTAAATTTACCGATTATTGTAGAAAAACACAAGTCTAATTTCCTGATAAATAATCCTCCACAGCCTCTTTCCAATGCCGCATTTCCGGAAGTTTAGTATTTTTTAAAACTGAATACTGAGGTCTTTTTGCTTTCAAAGGAAATTCCTCAGTTTTACATGGCTTAACCAATTCCTCTAAACCAGCCTTTGCCAAAACTGCTTTTGCCAAATCAAACCAAGTCCCATGTCCCGAATTAGTAATATGATAAATTCCATAATCATACTCATTCGATTCCACTAACCACTTAACTTGTTTCGCTAAATCCAGGCTGGAAGTTGGACAACCAATTTGATCATCAATAACTTTCCAGGGCTGTTTATCAACCGCCTTAGCTAAAATTTTCTCAATAAAGTTGATTCCATGTCTTCCAAACAACCAGGAAGTTCTAATTAAATAATATTTTCCTTCCGGCAATTCCAAATTCGGATCCTCCATTTCCATTTCGTCCATCAACAACATTTCACCCAGCAATTTGCTTCTTCCATAAGCATTAATTGGTTTAGTTGCCGCTTCTTCCACATACCCACTTTTACTCGTCCCATCAAAAACATAATCACTGCTAAAATGCACCAAAGTCGCCCCGACTTCACGACAAACTTTTGCCAACACTCCAACAGCATATCCATTAATTTGATTGGCAACTTCTTCCTCCCCATCTTCAGATTTTTCTACATTTGTATAGCCCGTAGCATTAATAACTAAGTCCGGAGTTAAATCCATAAACTTCTTCATCACCGCTTCTTCATCATTCAAATCCAATTCCTCTCTACTCAAAGCAACAAAATCTCTATCATGAAAAACAGTCTGCAAATCACGCCCCAGCATTCCATTTTTTCCTAAAATCAAAACTCTACTTTTTGAATCAATCATATTAATAGGCTTTGGCAAAAATAATTCTTTGCGAAGATTTCATTCCACACTTAATACATTTTCCTTCCTCCTGTTTCGCCTCAAAAGGAAAACAACGCGTAGAAGCCTTAGTCTCGGCCTTAATCTCTTCCTCACATTTATCCACCCCACACCAATGAGCATAAATAAATCCTGGAATCTCTTTATCTAATTGTTTCTTAAACTCTTCATAATCATCAATTTCAAAAGAATTTTCCTTCAACATTTTCTCAGCTTTTTCCAGCAATGCTTTTTGAATTGTCGGCAATAAATCCACTACATATTTTTTCACCTCAGCACTTTTCTGAATAGTTTTTTCAGAAAGATCTCTTCTCACCACCACAGCAGATCCACTTTCCAAATCCCTCGGTCCAATTTCAATTCTCACCGGCACACCTTTCTTTTCCCATTCATAAAATCTCTCACCCATACTCAAATGTTCACGAGTATCCATATGCACCCCTTCAACTTCCTCACTCAATTCCTTTTTCAAATTTTCACAAAATTCCAAAACCTTTTCTTTACCCGCATCATCTTTCCAAATCGGCACAATCACAACCTTAATCGGCGCAATATTAGGCGGCAAAACCAAACCTTTATCATCACTATGCGTCATAATCAACTGCCCAATCAATCTTGTACTAACCCCCCAACTAGTCTGCCAAACATACTCTTGCCCACCTTCCTTATTCGCAAACTTAACATCAAAAGCCTTAGCAAAATTCTGCCCAAGATTATGAGATGTCCCAGCCTGCAAAGCTTTTCCATCTTGCATCATCGCTTCAATACAATAAGTATGCAAAGCTCCAGCAAATTTCTCACTCTCAGATTTTTTTCCAGGAATAACTGGAGTAGCTAAATATTCAGTACAAAATTTTTGATAAATACCTAGCATTTTTTTCGCCTCTTCCTCTGCCTCATCATAAGTTGCATGAGCAGTATGTCCTTCCTGCCAAAGGAATTCCGTAGTTCTCAAAAACGGTCTAGTTCTCATTTCCCATCTCACCACATTAGCCCATTGATTAATTAACAATGGCAAATCACGATAAGAACTAATCCATTTAGAAAATGTATCGTAAATAATTGTCTCCGAAGTAGGACGAATAATTAATTCCTCAGGCAATTTCGCCTCCGGATCAACAACCACACCATCATCCGTCGCCTTCAATCTATGATGTGTAACAATCGCACATTCTTTTGCAAATCCATCTACATGCTGCGCCTCTTTAGTTAAAAAAGATTTTGGAATAAACAAAGGAAAGTAAGCATTTTGATGCCCAGTATCTTTAATCATTTTATCCAAAACTTTCTGAAAATTTTCCCAAATACTATATCCATATGGCTTGATAATCATACAGCCACGCACCGCTGAATAATCAGCCAAATCCGCAACCTGCACAATATCCAAGTACCAATCTGAATAATTTTCACTTCTCGGAGTTATATTTTTTTTCGAAGCCATTATATTTTTAAATTAATTTATCCTGTCGGTTGTCTGCCAGTTTTTTCATCACCCACCAGTACTCTCTGTTTAGTTTCATTTACCCAATCCTGATTATTTTTATACCACTCAAAAGTCATTTTAATTCCATCTTCAAATTTAATTCCCGGCTGCCAACCCAAATCCCTCCCAATTTTAGCCGGATCAATCGCATATCTTCTATCATGCGCTTTACGATCCTCCACAAAAGTAATTAAATTTTCATCCTTACCTAAAAATTTCAAAATTAACTTGGCAATCTCCAAATTATTTTTTTCATTATGCCCACCAATATTATAAACTTCACCATATCTATCCGACTGCACAACCATATCAATCGCCTTACAATGATCCACTACATAAAGCCAATCTCGCACATTTTTCCCATCCCCATAAATCGGCAAAGCTTTTCCTTCAGATGCCAGTCTAAAGAAGAAGGGGATTAACTTCTCCGGAAATTGATAAGGCCCATAATTATTAGAACAACGACTAATTGTCACCGGATATTTGTAAGTCTCATAATAAGACCTCACCAACAAATCCGCTGACGCTTTACAAGCAGCATAAGGACAATTTGGCACAATTGGAGTGTCCTCAGTAAAAAAGTTAGTCGAATTATCTCCTAAATCCCCATACACCTCATCGGTAGAAACCTGATGAAAACGAGTCACTCCATTCTCCCTAGAAGCGCGCAGCAAATTATGCGTCCCAACTATATTCGTATCCACAAACAAAGAAGGCTCTAAAATACTTCTATCAACATGAGTTTCCGCCGCAAAATTAATAACTGTATCAAATTTTTCATCTTTAAAAAGTTTTTCCATCACATCCCAATCAGCAATATCCCCCTGCACAAATTTCACTTTACCTTCATCAATCAATTTTTGAATATTCGGCAAATTACCCGCATAAGTCAATTTATCCAAAACCACCACTGCATCACTCGGATATTTTTCCGTATGATAATGCGCGTAATTTGAGCCAATAAACCCAGCTCCACCTGTAATAAGAATTTTTTTGCTCATTAATTTTTAGCTTTTATGTATTCTTCAAATTCTTTCAAATCCAAAATATATTTAGACTTATCATAATGCATATTGCACAAAGTAAACATCACTGAATTTTCACTAAAATCCACAAACTCTCTCCACATATCACCCTTCAATTCCAAAGCTTCTCCAGGGCCCTTTAAAGGCACTTCATACCATTTTTCTCCATCATAAAGCTTAGCCAAGCACTCACCCTGAGCCATTACATAAAATTTCTTTTCACCCTTCACACAATGTCCTCCTCTCGACAATTTAGTGTTGGTAACCCAGTAAGAACGCTTAATCTGCCAGTCCACAATTTCATCCAATTTATCAAACACAGTTAAATCTCCACGAGCATCAGGGAAAGTAGGTATAGTTATTTTTTTAAATAAATTATTCTCTTCCATCAACAATTAAATTAAATAATTTTTCTATTACCTACAATGTTCTGATTTTCTTTTCAATTTTAAAGGCCTCCAATTTATCTCCAGCCTCAACTTTAATATTTCCAGTAATTTTAATACCACATTCGCTGCCTTCCTTAACCGTATCAACAGTATCCTGATTTTTTTGCAATGAAACAATATTTACAACCCCTAGCACCTCGTCTTTTCTCTTAATTCTCAAACTCGCCTTATTCTTCATCATTCCAGTCTCTACATAACAACCAATAACCATTTCCTTTTTCTTGGAGAAGAAAATTTGTTTAACCTCAGCTTCACCCAAAATAGTTTCAACCATTTCTGGTTCCAATAAACCGGTCAAAATATTCTTCACATCATCCAATAATTTATAGATGATTTGATAATGAATAATTTCCACATTTTCTTTTTCCGCTAAATTAGCCACATTAGAGTTTGATTTTACATGGAAGCCCATCACAATCGCTCCACTCGCCGCCGCCATCATCACATCTGATTCATTAATATCTCCCACACTTTCCAAAATAACTTTCACCGCTACATCTTCATGTTTAATATCAGCCAATGAATGTTTAATAGCTTCCAAACTACCCATCGTGTCAGCCTTCAAAACAATTTTCAATGATTTCAAACTACCAGCAGAAATCGCTGACATAATTTCTCCCACACCACGTTCTTTCTGTTGCGCCTCGCGTAAATTCTTCACCAGCAAAGCTTTCATTCTAGCCGTCTTTTCATCAGCAACCACCTGCAAAATATCACCACTGGCCGCACTAGTCGAAAGCCCTGCAATCAAAACCGGATAAGAAGGCCCCGCCTCCAATACTTTTTTACCATGATAATCCTTCATAACTTTCACTCTTCCATAACTTGTACCAATCACCACATTATCCATTAATCTAAGCGTTCCAGTATTCACAACAACCGTAGCCACCGGCCCCAAACTATGATCCAAATTCGCCTCAATAACTGTCGCCACCGCCTGTCTGTCAGGATTAGCCTTAAGATTTTCCATTTCCGCAACCAGCAAAATCATTTCCAACAAAGTATCAATACCTTTCTTAGTAATGGCAGATACTGGCACCATAATAGTTTTTCCACCCCAATCTTCAGGAATCAATTCATGCCCAGCTAATTCTCCCTTCACTCTCTCAATATCAGCATTAGGTTTATCAATTTTATTGATAGCCACGATAATTGGCACAGAAGCATCTTTAGCATGCTGCAAAGCTTCCAAGGTCTGCGGCTTAATACCTTCATCAGCCGCCACCACCAAAATCGCAATATCCGTAACTCTCGCGCCACGCGCTCTCATAGCTGTAAACGCCTCATGTCCCGGAGTATCCAAGAAAGTAATTCTCTTACCGTTTTTCTCTACTTGATAAGCACCAATATGCTGAGTAATCCCACCTGATTCTTTAGAAACAACATCAGTAGATCTGATCGCATCCAACAATTTAGTTTTACCATGATCCACATGCCCCATAATAACCACAATCGGGGGTCTTTCTTTTAACAAACTCTTATCATGTTCAGCCACCAAAGTTTCCAAATTACCTGCAGAAATATCCTCCGCAGACGCTGCTGCTTGTTTTTTACTGATCTTAACCTTCAAATCCTCAGCAATAATCGCAGCAGTATCATAATCCATCAATTGATTAATATTCGCCAAAATCCCATTTTTCATCAATTCACCAATCACTTTCGCTGCACCCAATCCAGCTTTTTCCGCAAATTCCTTTACAGAAATAACATCCGGAATTTCAACTATACGATTTGGATCATATTTAAGCGTATGGCTAACTGTCTGAACATGTCTTTTTTGAGAATTTTTATTGGCATCTTTACCAGCCATTTGCTTTCTCTGGCTATGAACAATTTCTCTTTCTCTCTCTTCCTCCAATAATTGATCATACATTTCCGCAGTATCACGCGGTTTATCGCTCTTATCCAGCCCTAATAATTCATCAGAAATTTCAGTATTAGTAGGCTTAAAGCTTTTCTTTTTAGTCTTTTCTTCATGATTTTCTACCTTCTTTTTTTCAGCCACAAAAGGCTTTTCTTCTTTTTTCTTATTTTTTGATTCACTGGCCAAAAAGTCAGCAATCAAATTTTCCACTTCTTTTGGCTTTTCTTTATTAACTGGCTCAGTTTTTTCAATAATTCTATAGCTCGCTTTTACTTTTTTAGGAGTTTGCTGAATAACTGGCTTAATTTCCTCCTTTTTAGGAGCCTCAGGTTTAGATTTCACCACCTGCACTTTGCTGACAGCTTTCGGCTTTTTCGTGGTCTTAGCCGCTTTTTCAGCTTTTGCTTCTAAAGTAACAAAATGGTCAATCAAAAGCTTGGCCAATTTTGAATCTACAGACTTGGCCACAGGCGCTAAGTCATACCCCAATTCCTTTGCTGCAAAATGAATGTCTCGTACTGAAACATTACATTGTTGAGCAATCTCAATTAATAAAACTTCGTTGGTCTTAGCCACTGGTCTTTGTTTGGTCAAAAAATAGCAGTCGTATTCTATCTTATGTTGGGAAAAAGTCAAAAAATATGGTAAAATTGAGAGATTTATAAATTTTGTCTTATGTATCAAAAAAATCAGCACTTCAAACTACATTCCAGTCGTTTGGTTTTCCAGCACTCAAAAAGCCCCGAAAAGCCTGATTTCTCCAGCGATAACCTCGATAAAATCAGTAGCACCGTAGAGCAAAGCGTCCGCGATAGACTTTCTCTAAATAAAGAGCTGATGCCGACTTTAGAGCTAATTAAAACTGAAAAAGAGCAGTACAAGCAATTACGCAACCAATTGATTGAACAAATGGAAATTAACGGGGAAGATCGCCAAGAAGGCGTCTTTAACTGTCTAGGAACTGAAGTTACGGTACGAGTTTACCGCGAAAATGGTGAATATCTCGATTCCGCAGTGATTGGCGGCCAAGAAGTGGATTTCACTCAATGGGTATTAAGTAAAAAAAGCTAAACGGAATGCTTAATTTATTTTCTCAAAATTCATTCTCTCCTCAGCGTCTAATTTTTCAAACTACTCCGGAAAAAACTCCAGAAACTAGCGAGAAAAAAGAGTTGCCTATTAGCCCTGAGAAAAAAACGCTCCTGGATATCCAGGCTAGGGCTAGACAAATAAAACGTGAAGATGCAAAGAAAACCGTAATCGAAGATGCAAAAACAAGAGCAGAAACCAAAGCACAATTTCGTGGCCTAAAACTAACAACCGACGAGCCCAAAAACAGCCCCGATGGTCAATTAGTCCAAGAATTCACTTTTGGAGACAAAAATTTAAACGGCAAATTAATTCTACCAAAAAACAACGACCCCACTAAGCCAACCAGCTATCTTTTTGATTTTTCCGAACATCCTACTGAAAATGACTTAAATCAATTACAAAAAAGCATAGCGAAAAATCAGGATAAATTGGGGAACACCATTATCGTTCAAATAAAATTACCCGATGGAGATGCTGTCGAAGTCAACGGTAAAAAAGCCAATTTAATTAAGAGCATGACGGAAGACCTAAAGTTCTACCAAAATCTTCCAGAACTTGCCAAACTTCAACAAGCAAGCACAGTTCTCGCCATTTCCGAACCAGAAAAAGCCGAAAAAATAAAGGCAATGCTGGAAGCTTACAATCTTGATAATCAATCAGGCAATGCGCCGAAAGCTCTTCCAACCGCTTTTCAAATTAGCA
>JBOFLO010000076.1:0-4100 GCA_051657905.1 Candidatus Altimarinota bacterium
CATCCATTCGGCTTTTTTGTTCACATAAATCCTTTGGGACAAAACTTTCCATTTCGCTGTCCCCACACATGGCTAATAATTTTTGCCCGGTTTCTTCCAGCACATCATCCTGCTTATATTCCAAAGCTGCCTTGTAACAGAAATAACTGTATTTCAATTGCCCAAAGTCCTGATCCACTACGTCCTTTTTATAATTTTTATATTTTTCCGGCGCAAATCCCAGTGCCTGCACCCCCACACAAAATGGACTGGAATTGTCCTTACAAACACTAATCATTTTACAAGTATAATCAGTAGGATCATTACATAGCTGTGGTGAGTCGCCATAATCAGCTGCCGAAGGCACATTTTGAGTTACTCCCGGATTTTCCATAATTTCTTTAATATTCGAATTAAAGAATTCATTGGTTTTTTCTGTATAGATTTGGGTTAAGGCGGAGGTATCAATATCATTAACTTTCCCATCAAAACAAAAATTCTGTAAAAAAGTCTGTTCATTTTGTATATCTTCCCCAGTTTGCGCCTGCGCCGGCGAAAAAATAATATTTCCAATTAAAAACAGCGCAAAACTAGCCATCACCATCACGCTAATTTTTTGCCAAATAATTTTCATTAAACGCAATTTTTAAGATAACAAGGCAGCTTTTGTTCAAAAGTTGAAATATTTACTGTCATTCTCAACACTTCCAAGTTCATTGCTCTCAATTTGTCATTGATTTGCTTATATTTCTCCACAAACACTGAGGTTTTCTTAATGGTTGAAGTGGTAGTCGCACGCATTTCCACTAATTTTCTCCCTTCCGTCAAATAATTATTTAATACTTCCTGACAATCAGTAAAATATTCTCCCTGCAGATAATTTCTCGCCCCAGCATTCCCCACTTGTTGCTGAAAAATTTCCTGATATTTACTACGAAAATCATTCTCCAATTGTAAATAACGATCTATTGCAGCATCCAGAAGCGAACCAGTGGAATCTTTATTAGCAAAATGCTCCTCCATAAACTGCCTGTATTTAGTCATTTCCTGCTCGCCATAAGCCTGCAAATCGGTCACACACTTAGTTTCGGCTGCTTCACTTGCCCCCTCCGTTTGCTCTTCACCTCCAGCATCTTGATTATTCCCTGGTGGATTTTCTTGTGCTTCCGAAAATTGAAAATGCCCAGTAAAACCAATCATCAAAACTAGGCTGAAGACAATGGTTAAAGCCAAATTTTTGTTTGCCGAGCTGATTTTTTCTGTAATTTTCTTCATTCCAACTTTTTATTTTAGAAAATCCTTTAATTATAGCATATTCAAGGCCAAAAATGTAGATTTTAATTCTCTACGATACTTATCACCGTCACCAAATTACTCTGACTAAAAATCTTGCTATTATTCTCATCCGAAATCACCGCCAAAATCTTGTCTCCCGGAATCAAATCTGCCGTATGATCAACTGCCGATAAACAAGGACAAGTCGTACAAGCTTCCTGAATCACATAAAGCCCAGGATCCAAATCATTGCGTGGATCAATCAAATCATCACTCGGATCAAGCGGATCTGTTCCACGCCCCACCTCAATCCCATCCGGCACCCCTCCATCGTCAGTATCCGGATCTCGCGGATCGGTTTTATGTGTATTCACTTCTGCAGAATTGGATAATCCATCCCTATCCCAATCTTCATAATCATCAAGTAAATCCAAAGGATTAGTCCCACGACGCACCTCTTCTCCATCAAATATTCCACCCTTATCAGTATCTCTATCCATCGGATCAGTACCGAATTTAAACTCTTCAATATTCAATAATAAATCTCCATCCGGATCTTGATTAGGATCGTCAACTCCATGTAGTCTCTCCCAATAATCTGGCATTCCATCATTGTCAGCATCTATGTCGGCACAATTATTAGCTTCCAATACACGGCTTGCCATAGCGATAAATTCACCACGTTTCAATGGAGCTTCTGGACTGCCCGCCTCTTCCGCCGTAATAATAAAATTAGTTTTCACAGTTTTCCCTGGCACCAGATAAGGCTGAAGATTTTGAGCGATATCCATATAAACCTCATAATAAACTTCAGTTTCCACCACTTCAGACAAATCAATTATTCCTTGTCTTTCTAATGCTTCCAAAATAATTTTCACCGTTTCCGCTTTATTAATTGTCTCTTCCGGAGCAAACGGAGTTCGTCCAGTTACTGTATCAATAAGTCCTCTATAACCCGTAATAAACCCTTGGAAATAAGCTTCTTTAGTCGCTGCATAATACCAAGGCAATTGCCCTTCTACATAAGTAATGTCATAGAAAGCAGAAGGTCCTGTATAAGCTTCCGGACGTGGAATAATACAGAAAATATCCAACATCACTTTGGCAAATTCCGCACGTTTAATCGGTTCATCCACCCCAAATCTACTTTGATTTCCTGATGGAATTCCGGACAAGATTCCTCGTAGTACAAATTCCAAAATATCATCAAAATATGGATTATCTCGTGTCACATCACTGAATGGAGACAAAGCTACTTCCTTCGGACTGCTACCCAATTTCAATTCAAATCCATCATTAAATCCATCGCCATCCGTATCCGCCAATAATGGATTGGTTCCTGCCCTAAATTCTTCCAAATTAGTTAATTCATCAGCATCCGGATCTTCTAAAGCATCGGCTGGTGCATCAGGATTAAAGCCATACTGTAATTCCCATAAATCCGGCATGCCATCCTGATCAGTGTCGAGCAATGTACCCGCCAAACGTGGATCGTTGGTAAATGATTTAAATTTCTCTCCACTTACAATTTGCAGTGGATTTTGATTATTGAAATCGATAAAGAATTCAGTCAGAACGGTCAAAGTGGCTTGTTCATTTTCCTGATAAATCACCTCAAAGATCATCGGATCACGCAAATCGCTAGTCGGCTTCAAATTTAATTTCAAACGAGGATCATAAATATAGAAATTACCCGCACTATCCAGAACAGCCAATCTTCTTAAACTAGCTTTCTCAATAACTTCCACCCCTCCTGGATAACGAGCATCATCTCCTGCAATTTGCTTGAATTCCAAACTTCCTCCTAAATTGTTCAATTCTTTAATATGCACCCCATCCAAAATCGCCACAGTTCCAACATTAAAGATGAAATCAGCCGGCTGCATAGTCACATCAATATTTCCATCACTCACTACAAACACGGTAGCAATCACTTCATTTTGCGCATCTAAAATCACAACTCTAGTCGGTAACAATGGTTCTTCAGCTGGACGAGCTTCCAGTTTATAAAGTGGATTCTTTAAAATAATTCTTCCAGTTAACGGATCAATTTCCGCAATAATTTCCCCCAAAGAATTTTTCACCACAATCGTGTCATCTAAATTCAAATCATCAATCACAAATTCGCCATCTGCATTCGTATAATATTTACCATTCGGCGAAGCTGATGGAGTTTTTAATTGTTCAATCACGCCTAATCTATCACGCAAAATCGACACAGGAATTTCACCTTCTTCCGGATCAACCGCACCTTTAACCACTCCAGGAGTAGCAGATTCTTCACTCAAAGTAATCGCTGGCACATACACCTTAATTGTGATTTCTTGCTGCCCAATATTGCCCGTTTGATCAATTACATTCAACATTACCTTTCTCTCATTCAAATCCTTATAAGGTCCAACAAACAATCTTGGATCACTCAAATCATTATTCACCACACCGTCAGAGTCCGTATCCAAAGTAATATTCAAATCACGTCCTAAATTCTTATCATTGGTCGGATTGCCATCATTATTAGAATCAACGGTTAAGTCTGTATCAAGATAGTAACTAACAATTTGTCCAAATACATCAAACGATTTAGTGGCATCAATTTCTAATTTTTTAAAGATAGCCACTTCACGTGTTGAAGACCCACCAATCGCCATCGGAGTTTGTCTATCCGCACAAATATTCGGCGCCAAGACAATCTGCGGACTACTTGTGCTACGGAATCCAGTCTGATCAAATGATCTAATCGTCGCATAATAGAAACCATTGTCCATTTCCAAAGTTACTATAGTTTCGCTTGGATCTTCCAAAGTATTAATCACCAAACTCTGGCCAGCATCAACTCTTGTATAACC
>JBOFLO010000077.1:0-1547 GCA_051657905.1 Candidatus Altimarinota bacterium
TAAAATCTCGCCCCCGCCACCCCCTCCGCATATTTATCCGTCAACAAATTCCCCATCGCCTGCTGCACATTCAAAGAACAATAATTCTCCGAAGCAATTAATTTCAAATTCGATCTCTGATCCTCCAACTCTTTCAAAATCGCCTCCGCAATCACCGGATTCACCGCCGCCACACTATCCAAAGAAGCATAAAAAGCCACCGCCGCAGTATTCAATTCGTTCAGCGGACGATTTTTAGCATAAGTACTTAAATATGAATTAGTCATTGTAAAATTAGTAAAGAATAAATTAGATATTTCGCTTCAATAAGCGTTAATCCAAAGAGAAAATAAATTTTACAAAGTAACTAGATCATAAATTTCGCACATCAAAAATAAACTGAGCCTAGCTTAGCACACCCTTTTTTATTTGCAAATTAACCTGATTAATTCAAAATTTTCTTTTTGCCCTTAATTATACTTTGAACCAAATTTTTAATTTCCTCAGGCATTTCTTCATTATCTTCATTCTCCTCTTCGCCCCCCTCCACCATCTTTACTCTGATTCGTATTTCCATGTCATTCAAAAAAGAAGGATTTTCTGTTAGTATATCCATCAAAACTTCATCCCACTCCTCTTCATCATAATCCAAAGCATCCTCCAATTGAAACATTTCATTTACCACCAAAGAATCATCCTGGAAGAGAGTCACCATCATCACTTTACCCTCGCAATAAGCAACATCCTCCAACCCCAAACAACTCAAAAAAGTTTTAATAGAATCTTTCAGTTCTTTAATTCTCTGCTGAGTGTAAATATACTCAGCTGTTTCAATAATTGATTTTCTCATTGTTTACTAATTAGCAAGAGATCATTCTAAAACAAATAATCCAATTAAGTCAATCCTCTTTCCCCACCCCCAAAGAAGTTCTTACTAATCAAATCCAGCAGAAAGGGAGCAGAAAATTTATCTTTAAAATCAATAAAAATACCCTTGATTTTAAAGATAAATTTTCTGCTCCCTTTGCGATCCCCTGATTAGCTTAGTAAAAACTTCTTCATCAACTGATGCGCCATTTCCCCTTTAGGCAAATTCTGCTTAATCTCATCATAATGTGCCTGATCTCTCAAATTAATCCTCCCCGCCGCCTTACGCATATCCAAAATCATTTCCATTACTTCAGTCGGCAAATCCGTATGAAATTGCGTGGCGAATATGCTTTCATATTGATAGGCCTGCACTTCTGTATGGTCATTAAAGGCCAGTAAAGTAGCCCCTTTCGGCGTCTGCAGAATAAAATCGCTATGTGAAGTATGTACAATTTCTCCATCTTTGAATTCCTGCATAATCGGATGTTTTTTCCCTGCCTCAGTTAAGAAAATTTCCACAGATCCAAATTCCGCGCCTTTTGGATGCAACTCCACTTTTGAACCAAGTTGCTGCGCCAAAAATTGCGCCCCAAAACAAATCGCATGTGTCGGAACTTTCTTTTCAATAATCCAATCAAAACCTCTTCTCAAATCATCTCCCCACTCCAATTCATGATAAGCAGATTTAATTGAGCCGG
>JBOFLO010000078.1:0-21189 GCA_051657905.1 Candidatus Altimarinota bacterium
TATGCAGCTTTTACAGGTGCGAGGTTTACTTGCGAAAAATGATGGGCAGTATCCGACTTTGCGCGTTAGTGAGGCTGGTCGCGACTTTTTGAAATATCGGGAAAAGATTGCTTTAACAAGGCTTAGCGGAGTTCAGAAAATTCCGAAAATACGCAAAACTCAAACTAAAAATGTTAAAGGAATTTCTTCTCGAAAAGCGGCGATGGATTTGGACTTCGATGCAATTTTGTTTGAGAAATTGCGGGCGTTAAGAAAAAACCTGGCTGATGAAAGGAATGTTCCACCGTTTATAATCTTTGGCGATGTTTCATTGCGAGAAATGTGTCATTACTTTCCACGAAGTTTGGAAAGTTTTCAGAAAATTACCGGGGTGGGGGCGACTAAATTGGAACAATATGGGGAGGATTTCTTGGGAGTAATTGAAAGTTACGTACATGAAAAAGGGCTGGAGGAAAAGATTATTCCAGCCCGATCGAAATAACTTAGATTATTTCTTTTTATCTTTCTTTGGTTTCTTCTTTTCCTTTTTTTGACCTGCGTTTCCTTTAGCCATGGTGGTTTTTGTTTATGGGATAACTGTATCTATTATACAGCTTTAGTCATTTAAAAATAATGATTAATTTGCGAATAGCTTTTGTACAGGTTTAAATAATTTGTAGTTTTGGCTTTTGTTTGAGATAAGGCCTTGATTCCTATCAGTAGCTAAAAATGCACCGGTTTTTATTACTGATAGCATTGTTTGTTCTACAACTGGAACTGATACTGCGTTTCCAAACTGTTTCATTGCTACTCGATAATTTTCGTGTGGATTGAAAGTTTGTGGGAATCCTTGAAGGATTTTTGCTTCAGAAACGGTTATTTGACGATAATTCTTTTTTGAAAGGATTTCCTTTATGAAGTTTTGTTTATATTCTTTTGGTGTAGTACCAGTAATTTGCTTTGTTGCTATAAAATCTTTTGTGCCAGTAGCTGTAAGGGTAGAGAAAATATGTGAATTAGGTAAATATATGCGATAAATATTGTTGATGCCTGCAGAATTTTTGGAATTGACTAGATCGAAAAGATTTTCTTTTGTTTTCCTTAAAATACCTTTTTTAATAAGTTCTTCTATTACAGATCTTTCCAAATTGGGTATTAGTTCTTTTAAATTGCTGAAACTCATTGGGTTTCCGTCTTTATCTCCATAGATTTTTTTCCTTCGATTTTTGAGAATAGTTAAACAGAGTTCTTTTTCTTCATTTGATGTTTGGATGATATCCCATGAATGAATTGTAGAATGGCCGTTTCGTGTATCACACAAGGTGAAGAAGTCGTTTAATTCATCTGTCTTTTGAAATTTATTTCTAGAGAATGGTACTTTCCCTCCAAACAATATACTTGGTGAAAGTTTTTGTTTTTTAGTTTCTAGAACTTCTAGATTGTCCAAAAATTCATGTAGTGGATGGGAGAGATTGTTTGATTCTGGAAATTGAAATGGAGTCATCAATCTCAGATCATTTCTTATGCCTACAAGAAAGATTCTTTCTCTATTTTGAGGTAATCCAAAGTCATAGGTATTTTGAACTTTATGGGAAACATTATATCCACAGTTAGTGAGTTCGCTAATGATAATATCTAAATTTGCTTGATTACGTGGATCAGATAGCCCTTTTACATTTTCAAAAATAAAAGCTTTTGGACGATTGGTTTTTACTAATCTTATTGTGTCAAACCAGAGCTGGCCTCTGGGATCTTCAAAACCCCTCATTTTCCCGGCTACAGACCAGGATTGGCAAGGTACACCTCCTACAAGTACATCACATTGAGGTAACTTATCTAAATTTGTAATACTGCCAAACTCAATTTCGGTTGGATTTTGGAAATTCGCTTTATAAGTATTAGTTGCTTCCTTGTCAATTTCTGAAAAACCAATGCATTTACCGCCTAAATTTTCTAATGCAATTCGAAACCCACCAATTCCTGCAAAGAGATCAATGAAACTAAAATTGGCTTTGTTCTTGTGCATAAGTTTGGTGCTTAATTAATCTGATTATATCAATTAGTTGAAAATTGTGTACCTTTTCAACTGGATTAATTGTGATAAATTACTCAAGATTATCAATTATTTATTTACAAAAGCTAGATATGATCTCATAATCAATTTATATTAGAATTAGAAGATTTACTTATTATGATGACCAAAAAAGAAAGACAGGAAATTTTAGAAAAATTTAAGTTGTGGTTTAAAGATTCTTTAATAGTTAGTCATAAAAAGAATACTGAAAAGCTTGTTGATATAAATAAGTTTCAAATAAATCCCTTTTTACTTTATTACATAGCAAACTTCCTAAATGGCGATGCAAAGCCTGAATCATTAGCGAAAGCTTTGATTTATCCGAGAGTTTTGGGTACCTCAATCACAACATCTTTTGGTACACAAATGCAGAGCTTTATTACGAAAGTGCTTTTGGCTTATGGCTCAACTACTAAGGGAATTGATATAGAGTTTGTTGATCAAATAGATGGAAGGAAGAAATATTGCCAGTTGAAGTCTGGCCCAAATGCAATAAATAGAGATGATGTGAAGACGATAACGGATCATTTTAAAGGTCTGAAAAATTTGGCTAGAACAAATGGTCTAAAGATTGATTTTCAAGATTTGGTGTTTTGTATGATTTATGGTGAAAATAATGAGAAGAATGCTTTCGTAAAAGAAGTTGAGAAAGAGTACACCATATTTATGGGTAAGGAGTTTTGGACAAGGTTTACGGGTGATGAGCATTTTTATAGAGATTTAATAAAGGTTGCGGGAGATGTAGCGAAAGAAGTTAATATGAAAGATGTTGTTGATGAGGTTGTTAAAACCTTGAGTGGGAAAATTGAAGAGCGTTTTAAAAATATTTCTTCATAAATTTATATAACTAAATTTATTAAAAAATTTGGATACTATTTGGTGCTGCCAATTTTGATTGTTGGTGTTTTTATATTTGTTTTAAATATGCATCTGAATGATCTAGAGAAATCTATTTCGGTTTCATCTACGCTGATTCAAGCATTAGCAATTTTTATTGGTGGTTTATGGGCTTATAATAAATTTGATTGGAGTAAGCGAGCTGAGAGTGCAATTAAGATTAAAGCGGTGCTTATGGAATATCAACAAATGCATAATGAAGCAGCGATGCAGTTTAGGGCTGATCAGCGTAATGGAAAAGAGGATATGGAGTGTTGGATGAACTATGCTATGAAAATGATTCCACCAAGAAATACTTGTGCATCAAAGATACATCTTTCGTGTTATCTTCCCAAAAAGTTAAGAAAAAGAATTTTTGATGTAGTTTTCTTGTCTTTAAATAAAGGTAGAGGCCCTCAAAATGAGGATATAGATAAGAATTGGAATGATTTTGGTAAAGAGATGGATCGTATTAAAGAAGATTTGGATAATCTTGTTTCAAAATAGAATAATGAATTTTATTTTTTCAACGACGTCTCAATCATCTCCTTCAAAACTTTCAAATCAACATCTGCGAGTTTATTTATGTAGAGACAACCCACGCCAGTTTTGTGTTTGCCGAGTTTTTTGAGGGCGGGGTATTTGTTGATGTTCATGCTGAGGTAGAGGGAGAGGCTGGCTTTGCGGGGGGAGAAGCCGATTTTTAGCCAGTCTATTTCGCGGCCAGTGGCCGGGCTTTTGTAGCGGATGTTGCCGAAACCGATGATGGAGGGGCCCCACATTTTTGGCTGATCGCCGGTGGCTTTTTTCATCATTTCTAGAATTGTGAAACTGTCCTGGCGTTTTTGTTCATCGGGGACTTTGTTGAGGAAATCTTCAACGCTGGCGTTGGTTTCCTGGGTTTTGATTTTAACCAATTTGGATTTTTTTTCAGCCATGGGAAATTTTTTAAATTTTAAACATTTAATGATCCACGGAAACCGCGGGCGGCGTAATAAGATTCGGCGCCATTATGATACAAGAAAACCGTGTCGTAGCGGCGATCGCAGAAGAAGGCGCCTCCACGTTTGCGAACTTCGGGAGTGGTTTTGATCCAGCTGGAAGTTTTTAAATCGAATTCTCCGACTGTTTGTAATTGGCGATATTGTTCTTCGGATAAAAGTTCAATGCCCATGTCTTCAGCCATTTTTACAGCGCTGTTTTTGGGTTTATTTTCTTTGCGAGACTTTAATGCCTGATCATCATAGCAAAAACTCCGGCGGCCTTTAGGGCTTTCTGCTGAGCAATCTACGAAAAGATATTGGTCGGATTTTTTGTCATAGGCAATTACATCCGGTTCGCCGTCGGTGCTTTCCATTTCATTGAGTGACCAAAGTTTGCCGGGATTTTTTTCTAATTTAGCTTGAACTTTTTCCCAAGCGAGGCCTTTGTGGCGATTCATATTTTTCTCAAAACGGGTTTGTAGAGTTTTGAGAAGGTTGGCGGATTGTTTTGGGGATAAATTTTTAGCCATAATTATTTATTGATTTGTGTAAGTTTGCGGCTGGCTGGGCGGAAGTACCAAGATGTAATTGTTAGAACTAGCAATAGTGTTGCCGGCAAAACATCGATGATGCCTTGTCCTGCACCAAAATGAGAAAAAATTGCGCCTGTCATGGCGAAGAAAAATCCGGCGTAAGCCCATTCTTTTACCAAAGGGTATTTAGGTGCAAGAATTGCAATGGTTCCTAAAATTTTCCAAACACCTAAAATTATTAGGAAATAAGCTGGATAACCTAGAACAGCCATCAAATCAACTTCAGCTGGGATTTGCATTATCTGAACTATTCCGGTGGAAACCATTCCTAAGGCGAGCCAAAGTGTGGCGATCCAGTAGATGATTTTGTGGGATTTTTTCATAAGGGTTTATAAATAAATTGTTTGATTTATGATGCTATGTTTTGTGAAACGGGTCAATTAACTTTATTGTTTTGACTCAACCTCTCTATGACAATTAGCACAAAGTAACTGACATAAATCCAGTTCGGCTTTAACTTTTTCCCAGCTTCTGGTGTAACCTTTTTGAGAAATTCCAAAGTTTTTAATTTTCAGATGGTGATGAAATTCTAAGGCGTCCAAGCATTTGTTATAGCCACAAAGTTGGCATTTGCCGCCTTTGTATTCAATGGCTTTCAAACGTACGTTTTTTCTTCTCAATGCTACAGCTTTCTTCAAATATTCGGCGCGATCTGCATATGTTCTTTTGTCTTTCATGCATATTAGTTATTTGAAGAATTATAAATAAAAAAAGCCTCTTTTTAAAAGGCTTTTTTATGGCTCCCCCGATTGGGCTCGAACCAATGACCTACCGGTTACACTTATTCTTATGTTTCCATAAGGCGTGGACTATATCTTCATCATGTCGCAAAAGGGTTGGAATTGCGATTTTAGATGCGTTGGTATCTAGTCTCTACGGCGCTCTCCTTAAATTAATGAGGAGTTCCCTCGGTATTGGCATGCTTGGTGGATAATTGCTTATCGTCAAGTTTAGCTTTCACCGATATCCCAACGAGTTTCAACCTGGCTTTAACCAGGAAGCTGCGTTTATTGTCACAGCCGGTTGCTCTACCACTGAGCTACAGGGGAATATGTGGTTTGAATTGTCAAAACTCTTTTAAGTGACTAAAGAGTTGCTTAACCGATTTAAGCGGAATAAATATAACAAATAATTTCCAATTTACAATCTTTTTTCTGATTTCGGCTATTTCGGCGGATTGTAGTGGAATTTATAGATGGCGCGGCAGACGATTTGGTCTGGGCGTTCGTATAATAAGGAGTCCTGGGGTGGGGTGTAGAGTTTTAGTTGGTTGATTAGGTCCTGGTCGAGTAGGGGTTGGGCTTGGAAGCCGAGTTTTTCGATTTTGTTGATGAGGCCGGGGACTTCCATGATGCGGTTTTCTAATCTGTAGGCCAAAAGGGAGACTACTATTGGAGTGGAGCCGGGGATGAATTGAGCGAGGTTTTCGAAAAAGCCGAGGATGAGGTTTTCTAAATTGTAGAAAGTTTTTTCGACGTTTTCTGGCTTGGGGATTGTGGAAACTGGGGGGCCGAGGAAGGTTTCGCTGACAATGGCAGAAGGGGAGGCGGAGAAATCGCTTTCATTGATGTAGGCGGCGTCTCTTTCGAAAATGTGATTTTTGAAATCTGGGAGTTGGAAGGCGTCTTTAAGCCAGTCGAGGTTTTTTTGCGTGTGATTGACCATGGCGGGTTCGATGTCGGAGCCTTCGACGGAAAAGCCCATGAGGGCGGCTTCCATTAAAATAGTTCCTAGTCCGCAGAAGGGATCATATACTGTTAAATCTGCTGGGTTGGCAGTCCAATCTTTGTTAATTCCGCTCAAGTTAATCATGATTTGGGAGAGTTTTGGAGGGAGCATGCCAACTCTTGGGTCGCGGCCGGGGCGTTGAATGTCGCGGAAGGTGTAGGCGTCAATGTCCTGAAGGGCTACGGTTTTTCCGTAAAAGATTTGTTTGTTGAAGCGCATTGCCACTAATTCGGTGGATTTGGTGGGGACTTTCTCACCTTTGAGGGCAGCCAGGGCTGGGTTTTGGAAATCTTTATTGAGAAAGCGAGGTTTGATGCCTTGTTCGGTTAGAGAATTTTTAGTTAAAATTAAGGCGGATTTTAGAATTCCTTCATCTCTTTTGTCTAAATTTTCAGTGGATACAGCGAAACGTACTTTACTTTCTGCTCCTTTAAATAATCTCAAAGCCAGTTTGGCGATATTCTTGGGAATTAACTGCAAATCCAGGCCGGAGAAATCTTCAATTTGAATGATTTTGATACTTCCGCCGAGGATGTTTAGTAAATGCTGAGGATTTTCCAGAGGTTCCAAGAGTTTTACTAAAAGACAATTTCCGGACATTTCCTGAAATTGGGTTGAATTGGGCAATACTGCAGCCAATTCGGCAAGGGACAACCAAGGTTTTCTTCCTAGAATAAAGGCGTATTGATGCATTTGAGTTTCCTGATGGACAAAAAAGTAAAATTGTTGGCTGTATCTTCTATTTTTATAGTAAAAAAAGCAATGTTTAATGTCGAAATTGCCAGGAAAAACCTGATATTATTGTTGATTTTGTTGAATCTAACGACCGCCGGGCTGGGTTATTGGGCCGGCCGGAAACATCAAATGGAGATGCAAAAAGTGGTTCTGGAAAAAATTCCGGATATTAATAAGTGTTTCTAAGATGTTTTGGAAAAGTTAGCAATGAAAATTGTCCGGATGGCAATTGTTATATTTAGTGAATTGTTTATAGTGACCAAGAATTATTAATAATTATAGAACTATGGCAATGTCATTGAACCGTGTTCAGTTGATCGGGAATTTAACCCGTGATCCTGAGCTAAAACAAGTTCCCGGTGGGCAAACTGTAGCAACTCTTTCGCTTGCTACTAATTTCAGCTGGACTGATCAGGCTGGAAATCGTCAGGATAAAGCTGAATATCACAATGTGGTGGTTTGGCGGAAATTGGCGGAAATTTGCGGACAATATTTAAGAAAAGGCAGCAAGGTTTTTATTGAAGGTCGTATGCAAACTCGTGATTGGGAAGGGGAAGATGGGGTGAAGAGATATAAGACTGAAGTGGTGGCTGACAATATGATTATGTTGGATCGTAAAGGTGGTGAAATGGGTGGTGGACAGGATTTTGGTGGAGGGATTAATAAGAGAGATGAAGGGAATGCTCCATCTAAACAAGGTGCAGCCGTTATGATGGAAGATGATGTTACAATCGATGATCTTCCTTTCTAAATCTGGAAAAATTTGAAATTAAAAAAAGCACTGACCAATTATTAGAAGTCAGTGCTTTTTAAGCGATGTGGAATACTGATGTCGAGCAGAAATTGCTTAATGCTGAGGGAAAAGTATAGCCAGGGAACGCTTGGAATAATCCTAGTGGCTAAATTTTAATGGACAATTCCTTCTCTCTACCGCTCTTTGGTGATTTGTTTTGTGACGCTGTAACACCGCCGTCTTATTTGTTTTTGTTTAGTTTTGTGCCGATTCCCTTGCAGGAAACAGCTTTTTGTTTGAGTTTATTTTTGTTGTTTGCCATATACTCTGTCACCTGTCGCGTGGACAAATGGTAAAATATAGGTAATTTTTACAGGCCTTAGCCGGACCTAGATCGAAAAGTAGAGAGGAAGAGCCTACGCGAAGGGCCTGAGAAAGTGTTTTCCTTACGGCTTGAAAAAGAAAGTGTTTCTGAAGGCATATTATTTTGATATGACTTGAACAAATCCTTGGATTCAAACTAAACAGAAAACTTTGGATCTAAGAACATTGTTGGAAGTAAAAAGTTGCTGGCATCCAACGTAAAGTTGGAGAAAGCAAGTTTTTGCAATCATCAAGTATAGATTAAATTCCAGGTTTCGGCAGACTCATCTTCGATACTTTTCGATATTGCTGATTTTCAAGGGGCGGGGTTTGACTTAAGCAGTCTTGCTGCGAATAAATCCAAGTAGTATAACAGTTTTTAGCGATTTATTCAATTCTCAGTTGAGACTAAATTTCAGCTAGGCTTTTTAAGTTGTAGATCATTTGTTAGAATCCGTTTAAATTACTAACTTTTTCTGATCTTCATAGTATTATAAACTTTTATTTCATTTTGTCAATATTTAGAGCATGAGTAATCAAGAAACAGCAAAGAGAGGGCTTTTTATAGCTATTTGTGGGCCGTCAGGGGTGGGCAAAGGGACTATTATGAAAATGCTAAAGCAACGTTTTGAGGAAGCGCTTTATGTACTGTCTCATACCACCAGGGAAATTCGTCCGGGTGAAAAGGAGGGGGAGGTGTATTTTTTTATTAGCAAAGAAGAATTTCAGCAAGGGATTGAACAGGATAGATTTTTAGAATGGGCGCAGGTGCATAAAAAAGACTATTATGGGATTTTGAAGGAGCCGGTTTTAAAGGGATTGGAAAAGGGGCGTGTGGTGATTCGCGAGGTGGATTTGCAAGGGGTGAGATCGATTAAAAAGGTGTTTGATAAGAAAGACTTGGTGACAATTATGATTTTGCCGGAAAATTTACAGGTATTAAAAGATAGAATTGCGGCTCGCGGAAAATTGCCAGAAGAAGAGGTTCAACGAAGATTGGACAGTGCAAAAGTGGAGATGTTGGCGGCTGAGGAAATGGATTATAGAGTTTACAATATTGATGGGAAAATTGAGGAGTGTTATGAGGAGGTGAAAAATATTATTGATAAAGAATCACAAAAAAGAGGAATATAATTGGAGTATGCTAAATAATTTACTATACTGTATCTATTGTTTAACAAAAAAATATGTCAAAAAATAAAAGTACTAAAGATGAGTTGGTAAATTCTTTTAAGATTCAGGGTGAAGATTTGTTGAAGGAAATCAAGAAATTGATTCATGAGGGGAATGTGCGCAAAATTGTGATTAAAGATGAAAAAGGAGAAAAAACTTATTTGGAAATTCCAGTTACTTTTGGAGTGATTGGTACGGTTTTGTTACCGGTGCTCGCGGCGGTGGGGGCGTTGGCGGCGATGGTGGGGTTGGTGGTGGTGGAAATTGTTTCAGATAATGCTATGGCAAAAAAGCCGACTAGCGCTTCTAAAACCCCTGCTAAAGCAAAGAAAGCGCCAGCAACAGCAAAAAAATCTCCAGTTAAGGCTAAAAAATCTAAAAGCAGCGGCAGAAAATAATTAAAAAGTTTGAATTTTGGCTAGTTTGGTGTAATTTATCGCCGTTGATTTCCTGATGGTATTTAAAAATGTTGGGGATTCGCCAAGTGGTAAGGCATCGCCCTCTGGAGGCGACATCGGGGGTTCGAATCCCTCATCCCCAGCCAAATTTAAGTTATCAATAATTTTATGAATTACACAACTGAAGGAACATTCTGCTTTTTGCAGTTAGCATTTCCTAAAAATAATATAAAAGAGTGGGAGAATGCCAATATTGCTTGGGATGAATATGAATGGGAAGGAGGTTTTGATTATATGATCAGTGATTTAGAACTTTCTACTATAAAAAAATTTATTCAAAGCCAAAAAGATCTTCACGAATCATCCGAAATATTTTTTCAGATGGAATCTTCTCAAAACAGTAATGAGATTACATTAAAAGGCTATATGGATTTTGATACCATCAGTATGGAGCTTATTGGATGGATTAATATTTTTAGGAAAGCTGTTGAATTTGGAGCTATAGGTAAAGCGGCGTTTATTTCAGATAGTGGGTGGTTGGACCCAGTCATTATGTATGCATTCGAGATAAAAGAAGATGGAATTTTCTATTCATATATTTGTCCTGAATATGTTGTTGATGATCCAGAAAGCAATCCACAAATAAAAGAATTCAGTAGAATTTGGAGCGATAATATCGCGGAGGATATAAAACAACTGATGGTATGATTCGGTCTACAAAGGGTACTAGATCCTACTGTCAGCCAAGATTTAATAAGTTATTTTTACATATTTATATGATTTTTCCGAAAGCTGTTGGGGAAAAAATTGAAGAAAAACTTTAGATTTGTTTCCATTTAGTTTCAGTGACAAAGCCAGTTTTTTTGCTATACTAATTCCATAATTTTAACAAAATTTCTTATGAAAAAATTTCTAGCTATTTTCCTAGGTTTCGGGAGCGGTCCTAAAAAAGTAGCCTGGGATTCTATGGAGAAAAGTGCTCAGGAAGCACGCGAGAAGGAGGCAATGGCAGCTTGGGGTAAGTGGATGGGGGATCATGCGGCGGTGATTGTTGATGCTGGGGGGCCATTGGGGAAGACTAAGAGGGCTGATGATAAAGGGATTTCTGATGTTAAAAATGAAATGGCGGCTTATGTGATTGTGCAGGCGGAGTCGCATGAAGCGGCGGCTAAGATGTTTGAGAATCATCCGCATTTCGCGATTTTTCCGGGTGATGCTGTGGACATTATGCCATGCATGGATATGCCTAAAATGTAGTTAAAATGAAGTTTAATTTTATAGATATTAATGGAGTTCGGCTTGCTGAGATTATCAATGAAAGTCAGGAGATAAAGTCTGGGCAGGATGGTTTGGATGTCGTTGGTAATAGTATTTATGGCGGGGCTTATAAAATTATTATTTATGAAGATGGTTTGGCGGCGGAATTTTTTGATTTGAAAAGTGGATTGGCCGGGGAGATATTGCAGAAATTCTCCAATTATAATTGTGAGTTGGCGATAATTGGGGAATTTTCTAAATATCCGGGGCAGGCTTTGAAGGATTTTATTTTTGAGAGTAATAGGGTGGGGAGGATTAATTTTGTTGATTCGCTAGAGGAGGCGCAACGGGTGCTGGGGAAAAGTGAAGGTATGTAGTTTTTAGAGGCATTTAATGAGGATTTGCTTGTTCAGGCAGAGTTATTTGCTTTTTTCTCGAATTGTGTTATAAATAACTCTTGATTTAATATAGATATGATCAAAAAAGAGATACCGTTGCTTTCAGATAAGCTTTTGAAGGTGGCAGCATTAGCGGAAGATTCTGATGCTCCTGTGATAAAATCATGGGTGGCCAGACATGTTGATTCTGATCAATTGAGGCAGGGGATTTTTGATGAGGAGAAATTAATAGATGTTGTTGCGGAAATGGTGGATGATACGGAGCATTTTTTGTTTGTGCCGGAAATTGTGCAAATTCTTCAAAGTACTTTGGAGGAAATTCGTCTAACTATGGATGGCTATTTATTATTTGGATTACGGGAACAAAAAAACAGACTGGAGCAAAAATTGAAAAGTCCTGAATTGAAGGATTTGGATAAGAAAATTAAAAATTTAAAACGTTATTTAAAGGCAACTGAGGACGAATTGTTTAGTTTAAATGGTAAGGAAGGCCAGGCCAAATTAAAAGCTTCCTATGATTTGCGAATCGCGAAATTGAAAGCAAATTTGGTTAGAGAGGCGAGGATTAATCGTGGGTTTGTGAGGCATACTCAATTGAAGGAGCTGTGGGCAAAAGAGCAATTGCTCTTGCAAGAATTAACTGCAAGTTTTTTTAAAAGAATTCAGGAACTTGAGGAAAAGGTTTGTTCTTTAAAAACTGATTTGTTGCTTGCTGAAGGGCACTTGGAAATTAGAGTTAAGCTAGAGGAAAGCTTAGCCAAAACGGGATTACGTTTAAAAGAGTTGGAAGTGAATCAACCGGAGAATGCTGAAGAAACTGAATTTAGATCTGTTGAATCTGTTCAGGTTAAAGAACAAATTGGTCATGTGTGTGTACCACAGATTAAAAATAAAAAAGAGCACGATAATATTCCGACTGTGGTTGAGCAACAAAAAGAATTAGAATTTCTAGCGGTTTCACGTGAAGCTGAGGCAGCTCTTGATATTCAGAAACTTCGAGAGACTATTGAATATGCTAATGGTAACACTAATAAAATTCGAGTTTTATTGCCCGATATATACAGACATTTTAAAAAACAATGGAGTAATGTCTTTGATTTGCTTGGCTATCAAGGGGCATTGCATTTTGTAAATTATCAGGCTTTAGCCAATTCTAGCGATACTGTGTCGGCCGTCGTCATACCAAGCAAAATGCATACACATAGCAATTTTTGGGATAAAACGAGATTTGAAAAAACCATAGTTACTAAAATTCCTTCACCGAAACAGATCTTGAGCTTTATTGAAGCCGATTGTGCAGGTTTAGCAAAATAAAATGCTTTGCATTTTTGTCAAAATCACTATATATATGGCTGTGATGTCTTTTTTGGCATTTGCTCTTTAACTGATTGGGGAAAAGGACGTGAACGAACAACAAAAAATCATGCAGTATCGACATGGCGATGAGAATGCTGGCTTTCACTTGGTGTGTATGCCGCATTCGAATCGTTTGAGTGTGGAATTGTGGGGGATGTGGAGAGAGACGGATCTGACCGAACTTTTCAAGAGGCAGGTCCTGGACTGCATGAATGAACTGAAGGCGAAAGGAGAGTGGGACGTTTTTGGCGATTTGAGCAAATTCTCGGTTCAAATGGAGGTGGTGTTTGATCTGATTCTGAATTTGATGCGGGAGGCCAAGCGCAGGAAGGTGCGGCGAGTTGCGGTTGTTCATGACAGCGCCATAATTGCTATGGCGATCAGGCGTTTGGCTGCCATGTCCGGCTTGAGTACAAGAATGGAGTTTTTCGCTCCGGATAAAATGAAAGGAGAGAGTGCCGAGGAGGCGATGCGGCGAACCAAGGTGGAAGCGGAAAAATGGCTGTTGAAAAAGTTGTAAGTTGTACCCGGGTGTTTCAATGAAAGTTGAGACACTCGGATCCAGCTTTTCCCTAATTTTATGCCGAATTGAAGAAATTCGAGTAAGGCTAAAAGCAGTTAAAGAGCTTTTTCTAGATTTTGCAAAAAACGTATTTATTAAATAGTTGAAAATGCTAGACTGCTACTTAATGTTTTTTTAATTATTTATAAATGTCATTTTCAAATATATCAAAACCGGCTTTGCAATTAATTCCTAAATTGTTGAAAGAGGATTCTACTTTAATTTCTAAATTTGGAGGAAAGCCGGCGATCAAGTCTTTAGAAGAATGGCCAAAAGCCAAGGGAGGTGAGTTGATGAGTTTTGTCGGGCAGATTAATTTTGAGGAAATAGCCGGGAAACATCCGGAAATAGCTAAACAATTGCCGGCTAAAGGGATTTTGATGTTTTTTCTGGACGAAGAAGGGATGTTTGATGGATCAGGTTTTTCTAAGTTTATTTATGTTGAAAATCCGGTGGAGGGGGCGGAATTTGAATTGCCGGAACAAAGTTTGGAGGTGAAAATTGCCGCTTTGGAAACCAAGCAGATAGAATCTTATCCACGATATTTAGATGAAGAGCAATTGGAAAAAGCTGGTATTAAAGCTGCCGAATTTACAGATGAGAAGCGCTATGCTTATGAAGATAAATACACCAAACAGAATCATCAATTATTGGGATTCGCTTTTCCAGTGCAGGATGATCCGGTGTTTGATTTGTTGGATACATTAGGCGAATTGCCTGAGTTTCCGGAATATGAAGGTGGTTTGGCTGGAAAAGAAAAAGAATTGGCTAGCAAAAAAAGAGAGGAAATTAGATTGGAGAGAGTGCGTATTACCAAGGAAAAAGCAAAAGAGTGGGTGATGCTTTGGCAAATAATTTCCGATGATGAAATTTTTTCTACTTTATTTGGAGATGATGGCCTTTTCTATGCTTTAATTGAAAAAGAAAAATTGCAGAAAAGTGATTTTTCCAATATTCAATTAGTTTTGCAGGGATAAATTTCTACTAGATTTTTCTGGTGTCATAAGCCCAATGAAGCAGGGCCTGTCTTTGTTTGCGGCGACAATTGAAATCAAAGCGATCGCAATTGTGTTTTAATTGGGCGAGATGACGAACCATGGCTTTCCATCTTTTGATTTGGCGTAGATCTTCTTCCGGTAGGCGGCGACCCATGTAATAACGGCAATACCATTGAAACCAGCCGAGGGGGTCGGCTGGGTGAATCCAGCCTTTTTGCTGCCAGACTGATAAGGGCTGGGAGGCATTAACCTGAAAGAGATTTAGTTTTTTGTCAGGGCCATCTGCGCTTAGTTTGGCTTTTTTAAACCAGCTTTTGGGGAATTCTTTTTGGCAATCGTTTAGATATTTCCCCCCAAAAACGCCTAATTCGAGCATTTCGGCTGGAGTGAGTTCGGGTTTGAAATCTGGATGGAAGTTTTTACCTGTAGGTTCGGTTAAAAAATAGGTGCAATGCTGCATTTTGTCACTGACTACTACTTTTTTAGGTGGAATTTGGCCTGGCATATGGATGAAATATGATTTCAATTTAACATAAGGTAGAATTAATAAAAGTATTTTGAAGCATTAATAATGGAAATTAATAATATAAAATTGGGAGCATGGCTGTTGGTATCTTGTATTTTTAGTTCAGAGAATAGACAAACTGACTTGGTCAAAATTGTTGAGGCGGGGGATTATCTTAATCATGCTATTTTTTCTGAGGAAGAATTGAATTTAGGCCTTGAATTCCTGGAGAAAAATAATTTATTGACCAGAGAAGGTGGGCAAGTGACTTTGCGGCAATTAGCCATAGATTTTTATAAGCAAGCTAGTGCCCAAACTAACAATGTACTAAAAGTTATAAATAGGATGGAGGAATTGTTGGTTGATTTATGTCAAAAGGATGATAAGTGCGATTAGAAAGTCGAAAATCTAGCGGAAACAATTGAATTTATGTGAAAAAAAGCTAAATTGATGATGATCAAATTAAATTATCGATGAATATATTAGTAGTGGAGGACAATCAGGAGTTGGCGGAGTTTTTAAAGTTTGTGTTGGAGGAAAAAGGTAATAAGGTAGTGGTTTGTGATTCGGTGGAAGAAGTTATTGGAAATGGTTATGAGAAATTGTCTCATGATTTAATTATTTTGGATTTGATGTTGAAGGGGAAAAGAGGCGAAAATTTAATTCGCGAGTTGAAGAAAAATAAATCCAATATTCCGATTTTGGTTTTGAGTGCTTTGGGCGATACACACACTAAGGTTCAGATGATTAATTTGGGTGCTGATGATTATCTGACCAAGCCTTTTAATACAGATGAGTTGTTGGCGCGTTTGAAGGCCTTGTATCGCCGTTATTTGCAAACTGGGGTTCAGGATAGGGAGAAATTTAAGGATTTTACTTTTTTTCGAAAGCAAAATCGTTTGTTGCGTGAGGGGAAGAATATTTTTCTGACCAGTAAGGAATCTGAGGTTTTTGAAATGCTTTTGCGGAATAGGAATAAAGTAGTTCCATTGGCGGATTTATTGAGAATTTGGGATGCCGAACCAGGTTATCATTCCAATATTGTTCAGTCGGTGGTTCGTCGCTTGCGGAAGAAGGTTGATTTTGGATTTGATACTAAGCTAGTTCAGACCAAGCATGGTATTGGATATGCTTTGATTATAGAGGAATAATGGTGTTTTGATTGGATTTGTAAATATCATACTTTTACCATACTTGCTTGTTTATTTAAATTCATACTTTGAAAGATTTCAGTAAAAACCTGAACTTTTAAAATATGGAATTTAATGATCTTAATAATGACAGTGAAGACTTTTTAAGTAGGAGAATCCTGGAGGAAGAATTGTTAGTGTATGTTCTTCCTAAAATCAAAATTTTGGAGGATAGAATTGGCATTAAAAGGAAAATTAAAAATTTGGGAGTGTTGGCTGATGGGAATAATCGTCAGGGAGGGAATTATGATAAGGGTGGGGAGAATGTGATTTTATTAGCGGAGAATTTGTTGATGCGTAATTCTACATTGGCAAAGTTTTTTGCTTTTATTTTGTCGCCGGAAAATGCGCGAAAGCGAGGGCAGGGATTTTTTCAGAAACTTAGTCAGGCTTTTTTGATGTTGGGGATTAGAATTGTCACCAAGGGGATGTTAGGTGGGAAGGGAATAAGGCTTTCTTATGAGGGAGATTTGGAGGAGTTGAAGCAGAATGGATTGGCTGCGGAATTTGTGGAAATGATTTTGGCGGTGGCAAAAATTAATGAGGAATACTTGCAGAAATTTTTGGATAGAGAGGAGTGTGGTCCAGACAAGGAATTGGTGTTGGGAATTAATTATCGCGAAGATGTTTTGCAAAAAAGGAAAATTGAGTTACTTTATCGGTCGGGGATGGAGGAGGGAGATGTGGCTAGATTTGGTAGTACTAGGCCAGATGGAGAGACTTGGTTGTCAGCCGATCAGAAACTTTGGCCACAGGTAACAGCTGAGGATTTGCAAATTATGATTGATCAGGTGGAGAAGGCCCCGGAAATAGAGTTTGAGAGAGGCTACAATTCTGCTGAGATAGAAGAAATTATTCGTACTACTATTTCTAAATTTGAAACTAATCAATACTTTAAGGTGAGTTTGCCTTTTTATGGTGATTTCCGCGAAGGAGAAAGGGTTTTAAGACAAATGGTTTTTGAGGAGCAAAATGAACATTTACCGATTAGCATTCATTTTGTCAGCGCTGAAAATTCATTTACTTACAAAACACAAACTGATTATCAATTCTGGAATTTTGTGGTTGTGAATGATTTTGAACAAATGGTACAAAATCAGGTTACGGCTGTAATTGCGCCTAATCAGTCAGCTAAAATTTTGAGAGTTCCAGATGCTGACAGGGTGAGAATAGATTATGCCAACATTTTTACTTGTGTATCCAGTTCGGAAGCTATAGGTGAGAAAATCAAAGCGGCGGCCGATTTCAAAAAAAATTATGTGGCGTTGAAGGGTGCTGAGAGGGTTATTCAAGGGAAGGGACTGCATGAAGAAAGTAGTGATATTTGGAGTTCCGAGGAGTTTGCTCCATACATTAGATTGCAGGGAGTTTTGAAGGAAAATTTGGGAAAATCTTTGGAGGAAATTGCTGAGTTGGATAAAACGGTGAGTGGGAAATTGGAGAAGTTTAATTTGGTGGCGGATTTATTTGTTGCTAAAATGTTAGTTTGGGTTGAGTCATTGAATATTTCTTGGCATAGAGATGTGGAGTTGAGGGCTTTGGTAAACTATCATTTAACCAGCTTTTTCTTAACTTGTTGCCCGGATCAAAATGATCAGTATAAATTGATTGATGATTGGGAGGAGAATGCTGCTTGTGTAGCACGTTATATGACTTTAGTTTATTTGATGGATGATCGTGTTTATGATTTGAAAAATGAAAATTTAGAGAAGAAAAAAATGTTGATGGAGTTTGCTACAGCGCAATTTACTAAAGCGGTAAAA
Source organism: Candidatus Altimarinota bacterium (assembly GCA_051657905.1). Classification (GTDB taxonomy): domain Bacteria; phylum Patescibacteriota; class Gracilibacteria; order UBA1369; family UBA1369; genus JBOFLO01. Next base: position 17,665 of record JBOFLO010000078.1, read on the forward strand.
TTGGAGGATTTGAATACTGAGGATTTTTCTGAGGGTGGTGTAATTGCTAAAATAGCAGGTCAGTTTAGGCTGCTGGCTGAGGATTTAGCGCAGAAGGCGGAGGCCAAGAATTTTTTGAAATGGCAGGCCAAGATGATCAATTTATTTAAATGTCATGATGGAGAGTGGGATAAAAAAATATGTGACAATAATTTAGTAGATAAAATTAGTGAAGATTATGATGAGAATATTGATGAATTTTTTAATAAATATGAGGGGATGTTTAAATCTTCTTTATTGAAGGATATGGTTGAGAGTGGGTTGGGAAATTTGCGAGGGATTGATCAAAAGAAACGTTATCAGGCTGTTTGTGATTTGAAATTATATACTTATTTGCATGATATTGAAGATAGTATTGGAGCGGGATTGGTTTATAGAACTATGGCTTGTTTTAGCCAAGAAACTGCGGGAGAAAATGGGGAGATTGAAGGTTTGTATGAGGAAATTTGCTTGTTGATAAATATTTATTTCCGTTTGGCGAATGATTTTGCGGAAATGTATAGGGCCAGTGATGATAAGGAAGGGAATGTTGATAGCTGCAGTATTATGTATGATAAATATTCGCCATATCATAATAAAAGTGAGGCATTAATATATGGTTCCAGCGAAATTTATTTTTTAATAGAGAATTTAAAAAAAGAGATTTGGAAAAAAAGAAATGAATTCCAAAAACTATGTGAAAATGTTAAACCTTGGGATAGAGTGGCTTTGGCTATTGTACGATCGGATATTGCGGAATTATATTATAAGGGAACGCATTATCGCGAGGCCAGTCGAGAGATGGTTGCAGGATTTTTTGAGCAATTGTTTGAGTTGGGATTAAATAATAGATAATTTATGAATCGTTCTCCGTATTCGATACATCAATGGATTAAGAGCTTGAATAATATTTCCGAGATGATTTTGATGGATGAGAATTTGGATCATACAGCGGCGACTATTTTGGAGGTTTTGAATGTGCATTTGGGCGCATTTGCTGCTGTGTTTTTGTTGGTAGATGAAAGAAAGGAAAATTTGGTTTTGCAATCTTTTACCAATGATAAAATGGTTGGGAGGGCTTTGAAGGCTATTCCATTTGATGTTTTTAAGATCAAATACCCTTTGAATGACCCAAAGAAAATTACAGGGATAGCGAGATGTATAACTGAGAATAAGATTATTCAGGCTAAAACTTTGGTGGAGTTTTTTCATCCGATAGTGAGGCCAGCCATGCTTTTAAATCAGACGCAAAAAATAATTGGACTTAGAAATTGTGTGGCGGCTCCGGTGAGAATGCGTAATGAACCGATTGGAGTGTTTTTTGTAGTGACACAGCAGACGCAGTTCACTGAGGATGAGTTGGAGTTATTGCAGTTTTATGCCAATATGTCGGGAATTACTCGTGAAAATCATGCCAGACTTAAGCAATTAGCTGAAAAATATGAGATAGAAAAAGAAACGACTTCTTTATTGAGTCATGAGATAAAAACACCAATTGCTATTGCTTATAATAATGCGGAATTGCTGAATATGCTTTTGAAGAAAAATGAGCAGAAATTAGGTCCGCTGTTTAAAGATTTTAAGAAAATTGAAACAAAATTAAAAAATGGTTTGGAGCATATTAAGGAACTTTCACAGTCTATTTTGAATTTGCGATCTATAGAAAATAATGTGGAGATTGCCAATCAGAAAATTGATGTGAAAAGATTTTTGCCGCAGGTTATTAAGAATTTTCAGAAATTGGCTAGGGCTAAGGGGATTAAATTGCAGAGTAATTATGAAATAGCTGGAGGTACTTTTTATGGTGGTGGGGCGCAATTTGAGGAGGTGGTGACAATTTTATTGGATAATGCTGTGAAGTATACTGCTGAAGGGCATATTAAGGTGGATGTAAAAATGAATGGAGAAAATTTGAGTTGTACGATAAGTGATACGGGGGTGGGAATTTCGAAAAAGGAAAGGGCGAAAATTTTTGATAGATATTATCGTGTTAAAAATGCTGCGCCGGGTGGAGGATATGTTCATGGATTGGGTTTAGGCCTTTATATAGCTAAAAGGTCGATTGATGCGCTGAATGGTGAAATTAAAATTCAAGATAGAAAAGAAGGAAAAGGCGTGGAGTTCGTGGTTTCTATTCCTGTCTATAAGGGTTAATTTGTGTTAGTTTGTATTTGAAAAATTTAAAATTTTCTATGCAAAAACGTAAATTAATTACTGGTATCTGGTTAAGTGTATTCAGCTTGACCAGCTTTTCCTCAATGGTTTTGGCTGCTCCGGCGCCAATTACCACTTTAAGCCCAGCGGCTGCGAGTTGTTCGCCTGGAAGTGGCGTGGATTATCAGGTTGGGCCTGGGAAACAATATACAAGTATTGGTCAGGTGCCGATGGAGGATTTAGAGGCTGGGGATACTTTGAGGATTTTTTGGCGGGCTGAGTCGTATAAAGAAAAGTTGATGATTTCTGCTCAGGGGACTGCTAGTCAGCCGGTGGTGGTGTGTGGTGTGCCGGGACCAAGCGGGCAATTGCCGGTGATTGATGGTCAGAATGCCACTACGCGTCCGCAATTGGAATTTCCTTTTAACGGTGATGGAACTAATGGAGGACATCAACCGCGCGGTTTGGTGACAATTGGCCATGCTCATGATGATCAAGATTATTCTACTGAACCGACTTATGTAACAATTCAGGGCTTGGAAATTCGTAATGCTGCCCAACCGAATACTTTTACTGATCGTGCTGGTGATGTACGTCCATTCGCTCAAAATGCTGCAGGGATTTTTATTCAAAGAGGGAAAAATATTACGATTAGAGGAAATATTATTACGAATAATGGAAATGGGGTGTTTGGCGGAACTGGTGGGGGAGAAGAGTTGATGGAAAATATTTTGTTTGAAGGGAATTATATTCATGCAAATGGAAATCCAAATAGTGATCGTGAACATAATGTTTATTTAGATGGTTCAAATATCACTTATCAATTCAATCGTTTTGGACCGCCAAAAAGTGGTAGTTTGCAAGGAGCCAATATTAAGGACAGATCGGCGGGGGTGACAGTTCGCTATAATTGGATTGAAGATGGGGCACGTTTATTGGATTTGGTTCATGCGCAGGAAGCTGCTTCCTCTACTGTAAGTATGCCTTCTTATAATACTACCGAAGTTTATGGAAATGTTTTTGTGCGTACGCAGCATACTGGGACAATGATTCATTATGGAGGGGATGATCCGGGGGCTACGGAAGATTATCGTAAGGGAACTTTGAAATTTTATAATAATACATTCATTGTTAATAATGCCAATGTACAGGCTTATTCTAGTCCTTCATTATTTGAAATTTCCACCAATGATGAAAAATTGGATGCTAGAAATAATATTTTTTATTTAAGTACAGTGCCGGGTGAGAATAAGGAGGTTTATTTGTTAGGCAGAAGAGATAATGTAACTGCTGGTGTGGCAACTTTTAAAGATAATTGGTTTTCCAACGGTTGGACTGCTCATCAGCCTCAAG
>JBOFLO010000079.1:0-9391 GCA_051657905.1 Candidatus Altimarinota bacterium
GGCGAATGCTGGTTCTGAAGCTGTGGCTGCGGTTGGGACGAGAGAACAGGCTATGGATGACATTGCCTGTAGCATAGATAACCCAGAGTCTTGCGAGGCCTGCGGATCTTAATTTTCCTTTGCAATTCGTTGCTGCGAAACAAAAAAGCCGAGCCGTGTTGTCACACTGTCTCGGCTTTTTTGTTTCTTGCGCCTTGTGTAAAGAAAAATTAAGATCCGCAGGCGGCGGGTTTCCGGTTGGACTTTTTTGGTGTGCGGCCAGGAATTATAAACTGTCCTTAGAGTATTGACTGCCTCAGGGATTTGGAGTACAGCGAAGGTCTGTATCTAATAAATTTTAATATGAAGGCTTATATTCGAGATGAGATGGAGTTGAGGTTGAAGATTAGGGCGATGGCGAAGGATGGGGCGGGATTGCTGCAGGTGATTACGGATTTTGATCGGACTTTGACGCCGGCGAAAATTAATGGGGAGCATGCGCCGACATCGACGGGGATTTTGGAGACTAGTGGGTTTTTGCCAGAGAGTTATACGAAACGGGCGGCGGAAATATTTGGGATTTATTATCCGAAGGAAATAGATCCGAATTTGAGTAGGGAGGAGAAAATTGTTTTTATGAATGAGTGGATGGATGAGAATGTGGTTAATATGAAGGCTAATGATTTGAAATTTAGTGATTTGGAAAAAGTTATTCAAACCGGGAAAATGATTTTGCGTGAAGGGGTGGAGGACTTTTTAGAAATGGCTTATTTGCGGTCTGTTCCGGTGGTGATTTTTTCGGCGGGGATTGGGGATTTGATTACAATTACTTTGAGTCATAACAAATTATTTACGCCGAATATTCATATTGTTTCGAATTTTTTTAGTTTTGATAAAAATCAAAGAGTGAGCGGTTTTGTGGGAGAAACTATTAATGCTTTTCAGAAAAATGAAGTAAATATAGAGAAGAAGTTTTTTTATCCGGAAATTAAGGATAGGAAAAATGTTTTATTGATTGGTGATGCTTTGAGTGATGCGGGAATGGCTGATGGAATTAAACATGAAAATGTTATTAAAGTAGGGCTTTTGAATGGGGGCAGTGAGGCTAGTAGAGAGGATTATTTGGAAAGATTTGATTTGGTGTTGGAGGGGGATGGGAAATTTCATTATATAAATGATTTGTTAGCGCAGTTGATTGCTTAGTTGAAATAATCCCGCTTCTTATTGAGCGGCTTTTTTGCTATATTCAATTAAATCCAATAATTTATTTTCAATGAATTTAGCTTTGCTGTTAACCTCGTTTTTAGCTGGCTTATTAACTGTGTTGGCGCCCTGTGTTTTGCCCTTGCTGCCGGTGATTGTGGGTGGTTCGCTGACGGGGAAAAATAAATGGAAGCCGGTGATTATTGCTTTTTCTTTGGCGGCCAGTGTGGTGATTTTTACTTTGTTGCTGAAAGTTTCGACATTATTAATTGATATTCCACAGGAGTTTTGGACGATTTTTTCTGGAGGAATTATTTTGATTTTTGGTTTGTTTTTGCTGTTTCCGGGCGTTTGGGATTGGATTTCGGTGAAATTGAAATTTTCGCAAAATTCTGAAGAAGCTATGCAGAAAGTTCAAACTGGTGGAGATTCCTGGTGGAGTTCTGTGCTGCTAGGGGCGGCTTTGGGGCCGGTTTTTTCCAGCTGTTCACCAACTTATTTTTTGATTTTAGCTACTGTTTTGCCGGTTAATTTCGGTGAAGGGCTAATTTATTTGTTGGTTTATGCTCTTGGTGTAGCGCTTATTTTGTTGGCGATTTCTTATTTGGGTAGAGCTTTGACTTCCAAATTGAAATTCGCGGCCAATCCAAGGGGGTGGTTTAAGAGGGGGTTGGGGATTTTATTGATTGTGGTTGGTTTGTTGATTTTGACCGGAGTGGAGAAATGGGTGGAGGAGAAGATCTTGGAGGCTGGATTTGGAGTTACTCAATTAGAAGAAGATTTATTGAAGACAGTGAATATGCCGGATCAGGCTGTGAATGAGGCAATTGATCAATCTGAGAACGTGGCTTTTGAACCCGGGAAAAAGAAGTTAAATCGAAATGATATTTATGCGCGGATTTTGGCGGATTTTGGACCGGCTCCGGAATTAGTTGGTTTGGAGAATTGGCTTAATAGTGAGCCTTTGAGTTTGGAGAGTTTGAAAGGGAAAGTGGTGCTGATAGATTTTTGGACTTATAGCTGCATTAATTGTATTAGAACTTTGCCGTATTTGCAGAGCTGGGAGGAAAAATATGCTGATCAGGGATTGGTGATTATTGGTGTGCATGCGCCGGAATTCCAATTTGAGAAGAAAATTGAAAATGTGCGTAAAGCGGTGTTGGAAGAAGGTTTAACTTATCCGATTGTTCAAGATAATAATTTTGAAACTTGGAGAGCATATAAAAATCATTATTGGCCGGCTAAATATATAATTGATCAGAATGGGACTTTGCGTTATTTCCATTTTGGGGAAGGGGAATATGAAGAAACTGAGGAAATTATTCAGGAATTATTGGGGGAAAAATCGGAGTTGGTGGCCAGTGAAGTGGTCGCAGAGAAGGGAAAATTTGGGGGTGAGGTGACTTATGAAACTTATTTGGGAACTGATCGTCGTGATAATTTGGTGGAGGGGGATGAATTGGCTAAGGATCAATGGACTTTGCGAGGGAAATTTATTAATGAAGAAGAGAGAATTGTAAGCGGTTCAGGTCAGGATGTTTTGAAAATGAAATTTTATGGTAACACGGCGAATTTGGTGATGGGAGGGCAGGGGACTGTGGAGGTTTTGATTGATGGGAAGCCATTGTTGGAGGGGGCAGGTAGTGATGTTGGTGAGGGGTTGTTGGAGGTGGATGGGGAAAGAATGTACCGTTTGACGGATTTTGGTGGAGAATATAAGGAAAGAACTATTGAATTGCGCTTTCTGGGTGCGGGAATCGAAGCTTATGCTTGGACATTTGGGTAAAAAGGGATTTTATGACAAATTGCTGAAATTTGTCGCTCGGTCTTGCCAAATAGTATAAATTGGGTTAGAATTGCCCCGTAAGTACATTTCTATGAAGGTTTTAAGTAGGTAGCCCAAAAGTCTCCTCATACAAATTTCTAGAAAAAAAGGTCGATCTTACGTTATTATAAAGAAATTTTAAGTAAAAAGTTAAAAATATGAAGAAATTATATATTGGGAATATTTCCTACAACACAACAGAAGAAAGTTTGAAAGAAGCTTTTTCTGCATTCGGTGAAGTTATGTCAGCTCAGGTTATCAAAGATAAATTCTCTGGTAGATCTAAAGGTTTCGGATTCGTTGAAATGAACGATGACGAAGCTATGGCTGCAATTGACAAAATGAACGACTCTGAATTAGATGGTCGTAAGATCATTGTAAACGAAGCTCGTCCTCTAGAAGATCGTCCACCACGTCGTGATTTCGGCGGCGGCGGCGACAGAAGAGGTGGAGGTGGTGGTTTCGGTGGTGGAGGCAGCAGAAGATTCTAATTTTCTCTACTCAACTATAAGAAATTATAGAAAAACCCGTTGCGCTTAGGCCAACGGGTTTTTTGTTTGGTGACATTAAGTTGATTATCTCGCGTTACGGATTTTGTGTTTAACTTCTCCGGTTTCAGTATCAATGCCAAGAGTGGATTGTTGATTTGCTTGATTGTACTTTATGCTGATTTGTTCTGGTTGATAGCCGACCTGTTTAAAAGTGGCATCAATAACAGCTTTGCGGTAAATGTCAGTTTCATTACCTGGATCATCTTCAGGGATGGGCGATCCGCCGCCAATATAAATTTTTTGTTGGGTTTTGTCCGCCAATTCTAACTCGGCTCTTTTCATTAATTCATCCAAACCATAAATAGTGGGGTCGATGAAATGTCCAACCAGGGCGATTTTTTGCTGGGCTTGATAGATAATAATTCCGATGCATGGGAAAAGAATGGTGGTTCGGATGTGGTCAGGAGCAAAAGCTTTTTTCAGCTCATCAGTGTCTACAAGAATTAGTCGCGGTTTTTCCATATAATCAACTTAAACTAGTGGTTGATTATAAATATTTGAAAAATTATGTAAAGGTTTTAGTATTTCCCATCAAACCAAGGTTGGGAGTTGACTATAATGCCGCCGATGAAGTGAGTGAAATGGAGGTGTGGGCCGGTGGCTATGCCGGTTGCGCCGATGGTGGCGATTAAGTCGCCGGTTTTTACGGTGGAGCCTTCAGTAATTTTTAATTCGTGGAGATGTAAGTACATGGTGTAAACATTTTGGCCGTGGTCGATGACTATGGTGTTGCCGTAGGCTGGGGTGTAGGCGGATAGGGTGACGATGCCGTTGTTGGCGGCGTAAACTGGGGTGCCTTGTTGATTGGCGTAGTCGATGCCGAAATGGGAGCCGGAGTATTTGCCATTGATGTAGAGTTTGTCGCCAAAACCTAAGGTGATTTCGCCCTTAGCGGGAATTATAAATGGTCCGGACCATAGTTGAGTGGCGGAGGGTTGGCTTTTGGCTCCGTCAATCATCGCCCAGGTTTTGTCCTGATAATCGTCGGCGAAGAGATCGGTTTCGGATTCGGCCATTGAGAAAGATTGAGTGGGGAAAATTTGTTTGGTGACGGTGATGGTGGAATTTTCAGTAGAGGTTTTTCCTGTGCTGTCAGTTAATTTGATTTGTAGATTTTTATTGCCGATTTCAACTAAGCGATGAATGCCAAGGAAAGCGCGGAAAACTTGACGTTCGGGAAGCGAGACGAGATTTTCGATTTGGCCGGCACGTTGAACAATCAGATTCGCTTCGTGGAAGTTGATGGCGCGGTCGGGGAGCATTTTTCCGTCGGGGTATCCTTTAAAAACTCCTGCTTTAACGGCCTCATAAACTTGGTCGCGCAGGCTATGGGTTAGCGGAAGGTCGGGGAAAAATTGAATGTCTTGAATAATTTCAGGCGGATTGAAAGTGTTCATGATAATTTTGGAAGCTTGCGCGCGAGTCACGGAATCGTATGGGTGAAAGAGGCCATCTTCGTATCCGTCGATAATATTATTTTGATAGGCGGATTGAATGGCGGGGAAAAATGGGTTGGTGTTGCTGACATCGGGGAAGGAGGATTCTGTGGAAAGGTTTGATGGCTGCGTTGTTTGATTGAGGTAAATTAATTGCATGAATTCTGCGCGGCTGATGGGAGCGGCGGGATCAGGGAGTTTGGTGGTTTGGTAAAAATCAAAATTTTTGCCGTCAAAGGTTCCTTGGGCGGAGCTGAATTCAAATTTGGGAATAATTAATTCGACGGTTTCACCCTGGGGGATTTGCTGATCGGGTAAAAGAGCGGCTTGAGCGGAAAATGGAAGTAAAATTGAAATTGTGAGGAGAAGTTTTGGAAAAATATTTTTCATGTTTAATTTAACAATTTACTATTTTAGGATAATGGGAATTGGCTAATGATTCAAGAAAGCGATTTGGACATCAAAACACCCATTTTGCACCTAGCTTTTCTAGAGCCGAGCACAAAGTGGGAGTTTTAATTAACTGGGGAGCGGACTATACAGTCTTTTCTTCAGTTGTTGCTTCTGTCTTGCCAGCATCGTCAGTTGCCTTTTTTTCTTCGGCAGCCTTTTTTGCAGCATCGTCAGCGGGAGTAGTATCGTTCATGGGAATATTGTTAAGTAATAATTGATTACAGTCTACGGGTTATAAATTTTAATAGATATGGGTGGAGGGGAAAGCGGGTAGACGTGGGAAGGCAGTGATAGAATCAGATTGTGGTTTTGTGGTCGTTCTTGGGTTATAATAATTTCTATTTTTTAAAAACAAACAATGATTATTGATGCGATTGAGGCGGCTTTGGCTAGAAAAGAATTGCAAGGGTGGGAGAAAACGTATTGGTTGTTTGATTTGCATGATACGGTTATTTCTTCGACTTATCATAAGGATAAAGTGGAGGAGTTTTATCCGCATGCGCTTGAGGTTTTGCGGATTTTGAATGATAGGGAGGATGTTTGTTTGATTTTGTTTACTTCCTCTCATGAAGATAAAATTGAGGTTTATTTGGAGAAATTTAAGGGGTTGGGGATTAAGTTTGAGTATGTGAATGAAAATCCGGAGGCTACTAATAGTGATTATGCCAATTTTGATCGGAAATTGTATTTTAATGTGTTGTTTGATGATAAGGCGGGGTTTCATCCGCTGAAGGAGTGGAAGTTAGTTAGAGATTATTTGGAGGGTTTGTGGGCTAATTAAAATTAACTTGATTATATATTTGACAAATAAGAATCTATGGGGTAATATAATATGATCATTGAAAAACAGGAAAAAGAAAAAGTGTTCTAGGAAGAAGTGAAAGGCTAAGGTTTATTTATTAACTTAAGTAGTTTTAGCCTCTCGCTCCTTCCTATAAACTTTCCTCCTCGCTAATCACGGGTAGGTTCTTTAGGAAAACCTGATGTTAAAGTAAGGTTCGCGCCTTGCTCGCTGTTGTAACTTCGCAAGAAGTTGTAGTGGACGCTCATTAGGGATTGCTCTTTTTTCATTTCATTTTCGGTAAGTACTGAAGGATGGAATAAAAGAGAATTGAAATTTGAACTGGTAGGTATTATTGGGGTGTCAACGATCCCTCCTGTCGAAAGGCTGGAAAGGAAGGAGACATTCTGTGATTGAACAAGAATAATAGTAATGTTATTCAAGTAAAGATCATCGGTTATAAAGACGAAACAGGAAAGTCTTGTTTACGGTTTATATCTGGGTAATGCAGATTAATTACGGGTCGCTATGGCTTCGGTCATGGTCGCTACGGGCAGAGTTTCAATTATAAAGCTTAGGTACATTTTAATCTTTGTGCTGAACTTTGTGGGCATTCTGAAAATTTCCTGGGGGACAGAGAAAGGTTTTAGTTAGGTACAAAAGGGGCTATCCGTCAGGATGGCTCTTTTTTATTGTGTCGGAAATTAATTTCGAGATTAACAATCGCTCAGTAAATCGAAATAAGTTGGGAAAATATTTTCGGGTGTTAGTTTGGCGCCGGGATCATTTGATCTGGCGGCTTGCTTAATTTGTTCGAGGATTTTAAGCAGAGTTTTATCTTGAATTTTTTGCTGGCCATAAGCGTGGAATTCATCGGCGATGCTGAGATAGGCTGGATTGATTAAGGCGTAATATTCGGCCGTGACTATGGCGTCCATTTTGTCGAGGAAGTAGGCTAAATCTTTGTTTCTTTCGTAGTCTAGCCAGCTTTTGATAATTTGTTGTCGTTGAGGAAATCCAGTTGAGAGAAGTTTTTCCAAATTAGCTTTTTCCTGTTGGAATTTTTCAGTTTCACTAATCTCGCCCGGGGTCCAATCAGGGCTGAGCACTTCAGGTAATTCGTGAATAATTGCTTGGATTCTTAAACGGGTGTTGGTGATGCCCCATCTTTGTCCATCAATAGCGGCCGCAGCCAAGGCAACTTTTGCCACATGTTGTTTGGCATTTTCAATAGTGCCTTCTTCGTTAACGCCTCTTTTTACCCAACCCTGACGGTGATGAGTTAATTGGTCGAGAATTGGTAAAAGTTCTTCGGGTAAGCCAACTTCCTGAACTTGTTCGGCGAGAATTTCGCTGGAGTTTTGGAATAGTTTCATGGGGAAGTTGTTAAAATTTAAGAGGTTAATTTAGCTTAAATTGGCGGGGGTTGTAAATAAGAAAGGAATCGATTCCAATTGAAAATCGGCAGACAAAACACTAATCTGCTTTGGTTAGGTCATATATCATCATTCTAAAATATGAAATTATCCGAACGTTTGGAAAAGATTAAGGCGAAGCTGGAAGAATTGAAAAAGCAGGATAAGGAAATGATGGTATTTGGGGCGGGGGATGATAAATTTTATGGGACGATTGGGCATCATTATGAATTGAATCCAGTGCTTAGTGAGGAGACTGTTGCTGCGGTGGAGAAGAAATTGGATATTAAATTGCCGGAAGAATATCGAACGTTTATAAAAGAAGTTGGAGATGGAGGTGCGGGGCCGGCTTGGGGATTATTTACTTTGGAAAAAAGTTATCCTGCAGATGAATTTTTGAAAGAATATCCGGATTTTTGTTCGATGACTTGCAGTTATGGGGATGCTTATGCTGAAGGAATTCGTGGGCAGAAAGAGAAGGGTGCTTATTATATGGAAGTAGTGGAGGGATTTGGTGGGTATATTAAATTAAGTGACTATGGTCATCAGATGACGGCCTATATGGTGGTGGGCGGAGATGAGCAGGTAGGGAAAATGTGGTTTTTGGATGAGGATGGCGATCAGGTGAAAATTGCTCCGATGATGAAGGCAGGGGAGGATTGGCAGGTGAGCTTTTTGGATTGGTATGAAGGGTGGTTAGATGATTCTTTAGCAGAAGTGGAAAAGAAAAAAGCTTAGTTATTGAGCTGATAAATCGCTCGGATTAACATTAAGACTTTGCCAAGTTGATTTTGGCCGTTGCCGTTTTTGCCGATTCCCCAGTAGTGATCTTAGGGTGAGTTTTCGATGATTAATTGATTGCCGGTGGAGAGGAGTAAGATTTTTAATTCGGCGTGATGGTCGAATTTCTTTTTGACGGCTTGGAACATCAGGTGATTTCTGGTTTGATCCCAATTGTTGATGACAGAGTGTTGTCGGGATTTTCCTAATTCAGCGGCTTCTTTGGGTGTGCGGGCGGAGAGGATTTTTTGTTGATGAGCGGGGTCAGAAAATTTGGCTGCTTGATAAAAATGTTCGACGGTTTGGTAAAATTGATTGTTAAGATAAAAACCAAAGTCGGCGAAATTGGAGAATTCGCCGAATGGTTCGTTTTTGGCGTAGAAGTAGATGGCGTTGCTGTAATTGATGGGGTCGGGGAGGGGCATTGTGTTTATTCTTCTAATGTCCGAGCATAAAAATCGACAATCTTATCATCTTCTACTTCGAAACTGATCTCGATCGGGTTGCAGCAAGTTTCGCAGTCTTCGATGTATTTTTGAGTTTCTGCGGACAGGTCTAAAATCATGGAGATTTTGACCAGGCAGTAAGGGCATTTAAAGTGATGTTCGTGCATAAATAAATTTTATGTTTCTAGCGTTACTTTGTGCGTGTTTGAGGACAGCCTATATTTTATAGTATTTTAGTCCTTGTTGTCATATGATGATTTTGTAAAAAAATATTGGAAAATAACACTATCCATATGAAAAATCTAAACGAACTTTTAAATTTATCCGGCCAAACTGCGATTGTAACCGGCGGGTCGCGCGGCATTGGGCTGGGGATTGCTTATAGATTGGCGGAGGCGGGGGCGAATGTGGTGATTGGGGCGCTGAAGGATGAGGAATTGAATGAGGCGACTAAGCAGTTGGGGGAGAAGGGATGGAAGGTGAAGGGGGTGAAGGCGGATGTTTCTAAAGAGGAGGAGGTTA
>JBOFLO010000080.1:0-8589 GCA_051657905.1 Candidatus Altimarinota bacterium
TGAAATGTGAACCATGTCCTCCTGGACCTCCGGCAAAGTTCCATCTTTTGATAACACCTTGGAAACCTTTACCTTTAGTGATACCAGTTAAAGCAACTGCGTCACCTTCTGCAAAAAGGGAAATGTCAATTGCCCCTCCCTTTTCTAAAGAGTCGGTAGAGTCAACTTTAATTTCCTTGAGGTAGTAAAACTTCTTAGTTTTAGTAGGTTTCTTTTTCGGATCGAAACCTAATACCACTGCGTTATAGCCATCTTTGTCGGTGGTTTTAACTTGAGTGATAGTGTTCGGTTGGCATTCAAGAATTGTCACAGGTACAACGATTCCGTTTTCTTTGACAATTCTAGTCATTCCTAGTTTTTTTCCTAGTATTCCTTTCATAATATATGTTTAGAGGTTATTCCTAAGTTCCCATAAGTGGGAGAGTTAAGAATCAGGATGCGATTGAAGACTTTAGGTAGCCCGCAATCTTTGATAACTTAAACGAGTCCTAGTTTTTAAGCGTTCTGTAGCATTCTGATTTCAATGTCCACACCAGCCGGTAAACTCAAATTAGTAAGTGAGTCTACCGTCTTTGGTGTGCATTCAGTGATATCGATTAATCTTTTGTGAGTTCTGATTTCAAATTGATCACGAGCGTTTTTGTGAACGAAAGTAGATCTATTTACGGTAATTTTTTCAACTTTAGTAGGAAGGGGGATTGGTCCAGCTACAATTGCTCCTGTTCTTTCGGCAGTGTCGATAATCAATTTTGCTGAGTCATCAACAACTTTGTGATCGTAAGCTTGGATTTTAATACGGATTTTCTGTTTAGTTGCGGCCATTTCGATTACTAGAGTTAATTAATTAGAGAAATTATTTAATGATCTTACTTACTACACCTGCACCAACTGTTCTTCCACCTTCACGGATAGCGAAGCGAAGACCTTCAGTCATAGCGATAGGGGCAGAAAGAGTAACTTTCATTTTAACGTCGTCACCAGGCATAACCATTTCAGCTCCTTCTGGAAGTTCCAAAGCACCAGTTACGTCAGTAGTTCTGATGTAGAATTGTGGTTTGTAACCTTTGAAGAATGGAGTGTGTCTTCCGCCTTCTTCCTTAGTCAATACATAGATTTGAGCTTCGAATTCAGTATGTGGTTTGATTGATCCTGGTTTAGCCAATACTTGACCTCTTTCGATTTCTTCTCTTTCAATACCACGAAGTAGTAAACCAACGTTATCACCAGCTTGACCTTGATCAAGTAATTTCTTGAACATTTCAACACCAGTAACAACTACTTTTCTTGTGTCTTTAATACCAACGATTTCAACTTCTTCATTTACTTTGATAATACCAGCTTCGATTCTACCAGTAGCTACTGTACCTCTACCTTTAATAGAGAATACATCTTCCACAGGCATAATGAATGGTTTGTCTAATTCACGAACTGGATCTGGAATCCAAGAATCTAAAGCATCCAATAATTCTTGAATACATTTAGTAGCTTCAGCATCATTTGGATTTTCTAGAGCTTTTAATGCAGAACCTTTGATGATAGGAGTTTTAGCTCCATCGTAACCATATTTAGTTAATAGGTCTCTTACTTCCATTTCAGATAATTCAGCGATTTCCGGATCAGCCATATCCATTTTGTTCATGAATACAACGATATAAGGAACGTTAACTTGTTTAGCCAAAAGGATGTGTTCACGAGTTTGAGGCATAGGACCATCTGCGGCAGAACATACCAAGATAGCACCATCCATTTGAGCAGCACCAGTAATCATGTTTTTAACATAGTCGGCGTGACCAGGACAATCTACGTGAGCGTAATGTCTTTTTTCTGATTCATATTCTTGATGAGAAGTAGAGATAGTAATACCTCTTGCTTTTTCTTCAGGAGCTTTATCGATTTCATCGTATTTTCTAGCTTGTGCTCTACCTTTAGTGGCACAATAGAAAGTAATAGCTGCTGTAAGAGTTGTTTTACCATGATCTACGTGACCGATGGTTCCCACATTAACGTGTGGCTTATTTCTTTGAAATACGTCTGCCATAGTGTTGAGTTATGTTAATTACTATTAATATTTAGTGCTTTTTGTGACGAATGCCCGCAGATAATATCGGAAAAGTTTTGGCATTGCAACATCTTTTTTTTAGGTTCTGGATGACCTAGTTTTGCTTTAATCGTTCAGACAATTAAGCCTTTGCTCTTTCGGAAATGATCTTTTCTGCAACATTGTTTGGAACCTTTTCATAACGGCTGAATTCCATTGCATAAGAAGCGCGTCCTTGAGAGATTGAACGAAGATCGGTAGCGTAACCGAACATTTCTGAAAGTGGAACATAGGCTGCAATCACCTTAGCCATACCACGATTAGTTGTTTCGTAAATTTGTCCGCGACGAGAAGAAAGGTTACCCATTACATCTCCAAAATATTCGTCTGGAGTAGTAGCTTCTACTTTCATAATTGGTTCAAGAATTACTGGTGAAGCTGCTTTAGTACCCTTTTGGAAAGCTAATGAACCAGCAATTTTGAAAGCCAATTCGTTGGAATCCACATCATGGTAAGAACCATCATATAATTCAACTTTTACGTCTACAACTGGATATCCAGCTTGAATACCTCTAGTCATAGCTTCTTGAATACCTTTATCTACTGCAGGAATAAATTCACGAGGAATTTTACCACCTACGATATTATTAACGAATTCATATCCTTTACCAGGTTCTTGAGGAATGATGTTGATAAGAACGTGACCATATTGACCACGACCACCGGATTGTTTAGCGTATTTTTCTTCAGATTTAACTTGATTGGTAATTGTTTCACGGTAAGCAACTTGCGGCTTACCAACATTAGCTTCAACTTTGAACTCTCTTCTCATACGATCAACGATGATATCAAGGTGCAATTCACCCATACCTTCAATAACTGTTTGACCAGTTTCTTCGTCTGAAGATACGCGGAAAGTTGGATCTTCTTCGGCAAGTTTATGTAAAGCCATACCCATTTTTTCTTGATCGGCTTTAGTTTTTGGTTCGATAGCGATTTTAATTACCGGTTCTGGGAAATCGATTGATTCAAGAATAATTGGGTTGTTGTCGTCGGCTAGAGTGTTACCAGTTAGGGTGTCTTTTAAACCTACTAGGGCGGCGATATCTCCGGCATGAACTTCTTTAATTTCTTCACGGGAATTAGCGTGCATTTGTAGAATACGTCCGATTCTTTCTTTTTTGCCATTGTTCATGTTTGTCACATAACTTCCGGAGTTAAGAGTACCTGAATAAACACGGAAGAAGGCGATTTTACCTACGAATGGATCTGTAGCGATTTTGAAAACTAGAGCTGAGAAAGGTTCACTATCAATTAATTTTCTAGTTACTTCTTCACCTGTGTCTGGGTTAGTACCTTTGATTTCTCCGATATCGTTTGGAGAAGGTAGGTAGTCGATTACTGCGTCCAAAATTAATTGAACACCTTTGTTTGCCAAAGCTGATCCGCAGAATACTGGGAAGATTTGAGCGGAGATAACGGCCTTGCGTAATGCAACTTTTAATTCTGCATTAGTTGGGGCTTCACCATTTAAATATTTTTCCATTAAAGCGTCGTCTGTTTCAGCAACTTTTTCGATTAAAGTAGCGCGATATTCAGCAACTTTTGCTTTCATATCTTCTGGAATTGGCACTTCTTTAACGATTTCACCGAATTTCCCTTCGAATTCATAACATTTTTCTTCAGCCAAATCGATGATGGCGTGGAAATCGTTTTCAATACCAACCGGTAATTGAAGAGCTACAGCATTTTTAGAAAGACGATCCCAGATAGTTTGAAGAGTCATGTAGAAATCTCCACCGATCTTATCTAATTTATTAGCGAAAGCGATACGAGGAACATTGTATTTATCAGCTTGTCTCCAAACAGTTTCTGTTTGAGGTTCTACACCCTGAGATGAATCGAATACTACAACACCTCCATCCAATACACGCATAGAACGTTCCACTTCTGCAGTGAAATCCACGTGACCTGGAGTATCAATCAAATTGAAACGATGGTCTTTCCATTTACAAGTAGTGGCAGCGGCCGTAATAGTGATACCTCTTTCTTGTTCTTGTTCCATCCAGTCCATAGTTGCCGCACCTTCATGAACTTCACCGATTTTGTAAGATTTACCAGTGTAAAAAAGAATTCTTTCTGAACAAGTAGTCTTACCTGCGTCGATGTGGGCGATAATCCCGAAATTGCGCAGTTTGCTAAGGTCGATGGCCATAAAATGGATAGATAAAAAAGTAATTTATATTTAAATTTGTGCGGGTATTATAAGTTTTTGTTTCTTGAAGTCAAGGTTATACTCCTGGGGTGGGAATTCTTTTTTCAAAAAGGCTCGTTTCACTGGGCTTGGTTTGACAGGGTACTTTTTATTTTTGAAAAAAGAATTCCCACCCCAGGAAATATTCTTGGGAGTGGGGGAGTGAGAGGGAGGGGAGAAACTGCGCTGCGCTGGTTTTGGGGAGGGGGAGATTTGGGGATAAAAAAATCCCGCTGGCTTTTTGGGCGAGCGGGATTTTTATTTTGTAGATTAGTACTTAGCGTAATGAGCGAATGCTTTATTAGCCATAGCCATCTTGTTAACGTCGTCTCTTTTCTTGATGGCAGCACCTTCACCGTTTGAAGCAAGAAGGATTTCGTCAGCTAATTTCTTAGCCATTGGAGCGCCTTTTTTTGATCTAGTTGTGGAAAGTAACCAACGAATGGACAAAGTCATTTGTCTTTCTGGTTTTACTTCCATTGGGATTTGGTAAACTGCTCCACCAATTCTTTTTGGTTTAACTTCCAAAGTAGGTTTGATGTTATCAATTGCCTTTTCGAAAGTTCCAACTGGATTCTTTTGACCTTTTTCAGCCAAAATTTCCATAGCTTTGCGGAAAATAGCTTCTGCTGTGCTTTTCTTGCCATCTTTCATCACACAGTTGATAAATTTTTCCTGAAGCGGAGAGGAGTTTTCTGATAAATGTAGAGTTCTTTTCTGAGCCATGGTAAGTCTTTAATTATTTTTACTTAGATTGTTTTGGACGTTTAGCGCCGTATTTAGAGCGGCCTTGTTTGCGATCAGCTACGCCTTGAGTATCAAGTGCGCCACGAACGATGTGATATCTCACACCCGGTAAATCTTTAACTTTACCACCTCTGATCAAAACCACACTGTGTTCTTGTAAATTGTGACCTTCACCTCCGATGTAAGCATTAACTTCCATACCGTTAATAAGTCTTACTTTAGCGAATTTACGTAAAGCGGAGTTAGGTTTTTTTGGAGTCATTGTACCTACTTTAATGCAAACACCTCTTTTTTGAGGGCTATTAACCTGAGTTGGTCTGTTTTTGATGGTGTTTAAACCTGTCAAAAGAGCAGGGGATTTGCTTTTCTTAATCTTTGGTTTACGAGGTCTTCTGATTAATTGGTTAATTGTAGGCATTTTTGACTAGATATAATACTATTATTTGGAGCTGTGCCCGGTAAATTTACACAACGTATTTAATTTATGCAAGTAAATTTTTCTTTATACTTCGTTGCTGCGCAAAAAAAGATTCGAGCCGTGTTGTTCACACTGTCTCGAATCTTTTTTTGCTTGCGCCTCGTATAAAGAAAAATTACGCTTTAGTTTCTTGATGGGGGAGATTAAAGCACTGGGTAAAATGCTTCAGGTATGGCTTGTAGAGCGTTTGGTGATTTGTCGGCTTCGGTTTCGTTACCGTGTTTACGACGGTAAGTTTCGCCGGCTGGGATTAATTTACCGATAATTACGTTTTCTTTTAATCCGGCTAATTTATCCACTTTATTAGTAGTAGCGGCTTCAACCAAGACACGAATTGTTTCTTGGAAGGAGGCTGCGGACAACCAGCTGTCTGTATGTAATGAAATTCTAGTTAAACCAAGCAATAGTCTTTCAAAGCTACATTTTCTTTTTCCTTCAGCTTCTACTAAACGATTAGCTTCGTCCACTTCAAGAATATCGGCAACTTCACCCGGAATGAAATGTGTATCACCTTGATCAATCAATCTAACTTTAGAAAGCATTTGACGAGCGATAATTTCAAGATGTTTGTCGTTGATGGTTTGACCTTGAGAAGCATAAATACTTTGAACTTCGGAAACGATGTATTTTTGACTAGTGTAAACATCAGTCAATTCAATCAAGTCTCTGAGGTTAAGATGTCCAGAAGTAAGAGCTTGTCCTTTCACAACCTTTCCACCTTTTTGTACTCTTAACATACGTCCAAATGGAATTTTGTAATGTTTTTGTACATTTTCAATAGTGCGAACGGTAATTGAATTTGGTCCAATTGCTGTGACTTTGGAATTGTATTCAACTCTAATACCGGTTTTGTTGGTTTTAGATTTGGCAATCATATCTTTTTCTTTCAAATGGTCGCCTTTTTTAACAATTGGCTCCATATCTCCAAGCAATTGATATTCTTTTTCCAAAGGTTCTTCGGAAGTGATGTGAATGTCAGTTTGTTGTCCTTTGTGTTCAACATCAACGATACCGTCGATTTGAGAAACGAAGGCAGGGGATTTAGGGGCACGTGCTTCGAATAATTCTTCTACACGGCTTAAACCTTGAGTAATATCTCCTTCACCAGCCACACCACCCATGTGGAATGTTCTCATGGTCAACTGAGTACCTGGTTCACCAATGGACTGAGCGGCGATAATACCAACGGCAGTTCCAAGTTGAACGGTTTTGTTTGTACCAAGATCTCTTCCATAACATTTCACGCAGATACCACCACGAGTTTTACAAGTCATAACGGAGCGAACCGCCACGGCAGTAATGTTATTTTTATTAATTTGCTTAACAATATCGTGATCAATTTCCAAACCTTTTTCGGCAATAATTTCACCAGTTTTTGGAACGGTAAGATCAACGGCCAAAACTCTTCCGTAAATACGATTTTCCAATTTTTCACCGATTTTATCACTTTCTTCTTTAGTAATTGTGTTCATATCTGTAGATCCACAATCTTGTTCTTTGATAATAATATCTTGAACGGAGTCAACCAAACGACGAGTTAAGTGACCTGCTTCTGCAGTTTTCAAAGCCGTATCGGATTTACCTTTACGTCCACCGTGCGTTGCGATGAAGTATTCCAAGATGGAGAAACCTTCTTTCAAATTGGATTTGATGGGTAACTCGATTGTTCTACCGGATGGATTTGCTACTAAACCTTTGATACCGCAAAGCTGAGTAATTTGTCCCCAGTTACCACGGGCTCCGGAGTTGATCATATAGTGAAGGTGATTTTCTGAGTGAATTCCTTCAACCATGATTTTAGTAATATCGCTTTTAGCTACAGACCAAACTTTAATAGTTAGGTTGTAACGTTCGTTTTCAGTAATTAAACCAGTTTGATAAAGATTATTAATTTTCTTGATTTGCTGAGAGGCATCATCGATAATTTTTTCTTTATTCTGGGGGATAATCATATCGGAAGCCGCAATGGAAAGACCTGAAGTAGTTGCGAATTGGAAACCGATACGTTTCAAATGATCTACTAAAATAGCAGTTTTAGCATCACCAGCTTTTTCGAAACAGTCGTTAATAATAGCTGATAATTGTTTCTTACCAATGGTGTCATTGTAATAAGAAAGTTCTTCCGGCATGAAACTGTTGAAGATCAAACGACCTAAAGTAGTTTCAATAATTTCTTTTTTAACACGCGCTTTGATGGAAGCTTGAATATGTAAATATCCAGATCTCCAAGCTAGCATACCTTCGTTAATGTCGGAGAAAGCCATTCCTTCACCCTTTTTGCCAGGAGTTTGTTTAGTAAGATAGTAACATCCCAAAACCATATCTTGAGTTGGTGCAACGATTGGTTCACCGGCTGATGGTTTAAGTAAGTTTTTATTAGAAGCGATTAAGTTACGAGCTTCTTCCTGAGCTGGACGAGAAAGTGGAACGTGAACTGCCATCTGATCTCCATCGAAATCCGCATTGAAGGCGGTACAAACTAATGGATGAATCTGAATTGCTTTACCTTCTACTAGAACTGGTTGGAAAGCCTGAATACCAAGTCTATGTAAAGTAGGCGCACGATTTAATAATACGTAACGATCACGAGTTACTTCTTCCAAAATATCCCAAACTTCTTTGTGACCACCCTGAATTAATTTTTCAGAACTCTTAATATTGTGAGCATGTCCGTCTCTGATTAATCTTCCAATTACGAATGGTTTGAATAATTCCAAAGCCATGGCTTTTGGTAAACCACATTGATGTAATTTCAATTGAGGACCAACCACGATTACGGAACGACCGGAGTAATCCACACGTTTACCAAGTAAGTTTTGACGGAAACGTCCTTGCTTACCTTTAAGCATGTCGGATAGAGAACGTAATTTACGTTTGTCGCCGGAGTTGAATACAGTTTTTCCTTGGCGGGCTGAGTTGTTTAATAAAGTATCAACCGCTTCCTGAAGCATGCGTTTTTCATTTCTGGAAATTACTTCTGGAGCACCGATAGCCATCAATCTCTTTAGACGATTATTTCTGTTGATAACGCGGCGATATAAATCATTAAGGTCGGAGGCGGTAAAACGTCCA
>JBOFLO010000081.1:0-4821 GCA_051657905.1 Candidatus Altimarinota bacterium
CAACCCCAACCAATGACACCACCCCCAACTACACTTTCTCCTCCGATGAAGTTGGAACAATCACCTACGGAGGCGACTGTTCATCAGCCACCACGGCCGCTGTTATTGGAAATAACACCGTGACTTTCAACGCCCTCGCCCCAGGTCTACATAATAATTGTACAATAACCGTTACGGACGGATCATTAAATGTCAGCAATCTTTTAAATATCAGCGCCTTCACTATTGAAGTAGTAGCTCCAGTAATTGCCGAAGTAACCCCGGTCCCAAGTCCAACCAGCGACGCCACTCCCAACTACACTTTCTCCACCGACGAAGCCGGAACCATTAACTACGGCGGCGACTGTTCATCCGGTACCACCGCTGCCATAATCGGCAACAACACAGTCACTTTCAACGCTCTGGGTGAAGGTTTACATAATAATTGTACAATCACCGTCACGGACACAGCGGGAAATATCAGCAACACTTTAAATGTCAGTGCCTTTGTAATCGACACCATTGCTCCAACCATCGCCGAAGTAACTCCGGTTGTTAACCCAACCAATGACACAACTCCCAATTATACTTTTTCTTCCAATGAATCTGGCAATATTTCCTACGGCGGCGACTGTTCCTCAGCCACCACCACTGCCATCAATGGCAACAACACTGTAACTTTCAACGCCCTTGCTGCAGGACTTCACAATAATTGTACTGTCACCGTTACCGATGGCGCAGGAAATGCCAGCAATCTTTTAAATGTCAGCGCTTTCACTGTCGATGTCACTGCTCCAAATATCGCTCAAGTTACTCCAGTCCCCTCGCCTACCAATGACACTACTCCCAACTATACTTTCTCTTCAGACAAAACTGGAACCATCAGTTATGGTGGAGATTGTTCGTCAGCTACAACCGCTGCATCAATTGGAAATAATACCGTGACTTTCAACGCCCTCGCAGTCGGCCTACATAATAACTGTACAATCACCGTCACCGACGCTGCGCTAAATGTCAGTAATATTTTAAATGTAAATGCTTTCACAATTGATACAACAGCTCCAACTGTTGCCGAAGTAACTCCCGTCCCAACCCCAACCACAGATCAAACCCCCGACTACACCTTCTCCTCCACTGAAGCCGGAACCATTACTTATGGCGGCGATTGTTCCTCAGCCACCACAGCAGCCAGCAGCGGAAATAACACTGTAACTTTCAACGCTCTCGCCGATGGAGTTCACAGCAACTGTACGATTCGAGTAACTGATGCAGCAGGGAATCTTAGTAATATTTTAAACGTAACTAGTTTTGAAGTTGATGCCGATGCTCCAATTATTGCCGAAGTAACTCCGGTTACAACTCCAACCATTGATACAACCCCCGACTACACTTTCAGTTCAACCGAAATCGGCAACATCACTTATGGTGGCGATTGTTCGTCAGCTACCACTGTTGCAGCTATTGGAAATAACACTATAACTTTCAACGCTCTTGCTGATGGCTACCACAGCAATTGTACAATTACTGTTACTGATGGAGCACTTAATGTCAGTAATATTTTAAATGTAACTACTTTCTTAGTTGATACCACCGCTCCAACTATTGCCGAAGTAACTCCGGTTTCCTCCCCTTCCGCGGACGCTACTCCCGACTATACATTTTCTTCCACTGAAGGAGGTGGACTTACTTACGGTGGTTCTTGTACCTCAGCAAACACTTCCGCTAACCCGGGAAATAATACTATTACGTTCAGCACTCTAGCCAACGGCACTTACAGCGATTGTACTATCACATTAACCGACGCCGGAAATTTCCTCAGTAATGTTTTGAATGTAACTACTTTCACTGTTGATGTTCCAGCTCCTCCAGCCGGTGGCGGCGGTGGATCTGGAGGTGGATTTGGAAACCCAGCCAGCTCTGGCGGCGAACCTACAGGTGGAACTACCGGAACTCCAGGATCAAATTGTACAAACACTTCTTGTATTTCTAATTTACCTCAACCAGAAACACCTGGTGAACCAACCACTCCTGAAACCCCAACTGAACCAGAAACTCCCACCACACCAGAACAGCCTACTCAACCAGAACAACCAACCGAACCAGAAGTTCCTGCTGAACCAACTCCAGAAACTCCTACTCAACCGGAGACCCCAGCCCAACCTCAGCAACCAACTGAAACTCCTGTTCAACCGGAAATTCCTACCACCCCAACTCTCCAAACAGAAACTGAAACACCAGCCGAAACTCCTTCCGAAACAGAAGTTCCGGAATTCATCGAAGGCTCCATTTTCCTAACCGCTATCAATCCCCTTTTGCCAGCCGAAGGTTCTGGAATTTATGGACAAAATGCCAGCCGCACCGAACGTCAATTATCTTTTTCTTGTAATTATTCTCAGTACTCCAGCCAATACGGCATTACAATTTCTCAAAGTAGCGATTCCGACGGCGACGGACTTTCCGATCAATTGGAATGTCTCGCTCAAACCAATCCTATTGAAGCCGATACCGACGGCGATGGATTCACCGATTCCTACGAAGAATTAACTTTAGGAACCAATCCACTACAGTCAGATCGCAGCAGCTCTTCGACTCCAGGCCAACCAACAACCCTTCTTGCCATCACCACTCCGGAAAACAATATGCTCACCGGTGACACCACTCCTCTTTTCAAAGGTGTAAATACTTCCGGCAGCAATGTTAAAGTATACCTCCTTGACCGCGCTGATTTTGAAGAAATCTCCGCAAAAATTATCGCCGAACTTGAAGCTGATGAAAATTTAAACGACGCACAGAAAGCTGAATTATACGAAGAAAGATTTTCCGCTTATGTTCAAAATATTTTACAAAAATACATCGACAATGATCTCGATTCAGAAAATCCTGAAGAAGCAAAATTCATTGGACGTATCCAACTTTTAGGAGAAGCTCCAACTGGCGCCAACGGAATTTTCCTTTTCACTTCTGAAAAATCTTTAGTAGATAATTCCTATCTCGCCATCGCTCATGTTGGAAATATTTTCTCCAAACAAATTCAATTCCAAGTTGATAGTAACCTAAAAGTTTTAAACCCTGATGTTGCCACTTTAGGAAATCAACCAATTCCAGCCGCTGTTCTTTTGGGCGAATTAAGAATTGAAATCGAACCCGGAAATCTACGTCCAGTTCTTGCCGGAAATATCAAAGAACCAAGTAAAATTGTTGCCAACTGGCAGTCCGACGTAATCAGTTCCGCCCTCATTGCCGACTCCCTCGACGACGAATTCCGCCTAGCCGCTCCAGATGATCTCGAGCCAGGTGATCACACAGTTTACATCACCGCCTACCGCCGCAGCGACGGCGCTCAATCCGAAACTTTGAAAATTCCTTTCACAGTTTCTGCTGATGGAGCTCTCTCTTTTTCTACTGACAATAATGCTTGGATTTATTGGGTTGGTGGATTGTTATTAATTTCCATTGCCGGAGTTATAATTATTAGCAGGAAAAAATCCTCCCCTACTCCCCCATCAACTAAAACAAACACTCTCTAAAAGTTTAATGAGAAACAATTTCTCACAATTTAAATTTCTAAAAAATTCCTGGTTACAGGTAGCTATTTTTGCCTGCGCATTTTTTGCCACCACTCTCACCACTCAGGCCGCCACCATCACCGTTAATGCACTCTCCGACAATGCCTCCGGTGGAAATTGCGAATTGCGTGACGCCATCAACGCCTCCAACAGCAACACCGCCATAGATTCCTGTACCGCCGGCTCCGGCACCGACACCATAGTTTTCAGCGGCGCCGGAACAGTGACTCTAACCTCTGATCTCCCCACCATCACCGCCGCAGTAAATATAGATGGAGGCGACGATATTGTCATCAGTGGTAATGCCCTCTATCGAATTTTCAATATCAATATGGGTACTAATACTATTGCTATTAGTAATATTGATTTAATAAATGGTTTTGATAGTTCCGGAGGTTGTATGTATGCCTCGCCCGGAACAACGGCAAATTTAACCGATGTACTTTTTGACGGCTGTGATGCTACCGACGATGGTGCAGGAATTTATGGTGAAGATGGAGGTGGAAATCAATCCACTTTTAATTTGATCGACGTTACCATGAATAACAATGTCACCGGAACAGGTGGGTTTGGAGGAGGTGGAGCGATTTATGTAGGTAATAATAATGTCCTTGATGCCACAAATTTCAATGCCTCCGGCAATGCCACTGGTAATGGTGATGGTTCGGTAATTTATTCGGACTCTTATAGTGGAACGCCGGATATCGATATTGATGGTGGTACTATTGCCACTAATCATGCCGACGAAAACGGCGCAATTTTTATTTCCCGCGCCACAGGCCATCTCATTAATAATGTAACTTTCAACACCAATACTTGTGGAGACGCAGTTACAACTTGTTTCGGTGCCGCCATAACTGTCGGTTCAGGAACCGTTACAGTTACCAACTCCACCTTCGTAGACAATGAAGTGGATTCAACTGGTAGTGCCGGATACGGTGGAGCTATTGCCGCCTTCGGAGGAAATTTAACTGTCGACGGTAGTACTTTTGATGGTAATGCCGCTTATCATGGTGGTGGAATTTATGTCACCAGTGGCTTTGATGTGGTGGTCACCGACTCAACTTTTATCGACAACACTACACAGGTGGGAGCTGGAGCAATTTACGCTGATTCCGGCGGCGGTGATATTGATGTAAGCGCTTCTACCTTTATCAACAATAGTACGGGTCAGACTGGTGGAGCAATTCGTATCGATGCTGGTACACTAGATGTAGTGAATAGCACTTTCGATAGTAATGACGCAGA
This sequence comes from Candidatus Altimarinota bacterium, assembly GCA_051657905.1. Taxonomy (GTDB): domain Bacteria; phylum Patescibacteriota; class Gracilibacteria; order UBA1369; family UBA1369; genus JBOFLO01. The sequence continues at coordinate 4,794 of JBOFLO010000081.1, forward strand.
CACTGGTGGTGCCATTATTACTAATGGC
>JBOFLO010000082.1:0-9182 GCA_051657905.1 Candidatus Altimarinota bacterium
GGTTCTTACGCAGGTATGACTGCTCCAGTTGAAGCTATGGGAACTGTTACTCAAACATTCTCTGCTGGCGACAAGATTTTGGTTTTAACAGCTACTGCTGATCCAGTTAACTCTGGAATGACAATGGTAACTATGACTGAATCTGCTGATCCAATGGCTAACTAATTTTTAAATTAGATTGTCTTAAAAAGCCCTGTTCGCAAGAGCAGGGCTTTTTGTTTACTTTGTAATTAGGGTTTAAACAGTTGGAGGAACGTATTTCATCAGGGCGTTTCTGACGGTGACAATAGTAATAACTACAATCAAAAAGCCGACAAAACTGATGCTGGAAAGTACCCAAGGAATAACAGAGGAAAATTCCGTAAAGAATTCTGCAGGGATCCAGGCAGGTTTAGATTCCAAATAGGTTTGGACTACGGGGAAAGTAACTAGAGCTGGTATACCCCAAGACAAGCCATTTAATCCACCGGTAAGAATGCCAATAATATGATCTGGTACGTTTTTAATTTTCATGAAGATGGTTACTGCTCCAAAGAAAATCCAATATCCAGAAATGATCTGAAATAATAAAACGAAGATTGCAGCTGATTCGTGAGGTAGTATCCAGGCTTTTTCAGGCGCATCGGGTTGATAATAAACTGTTACTGGCTGATCCACATTATAATCAAATTCCGGGTACCAAGGGTCATGAGGCAAAGAATATTCTCGGCCTTCTGATGTGCTGAAAGTGAAAACAGGAATGGGATTTTCAGAGTCTTCAGATTGAAGAGCAGTAATTTTACCTTCTACTGACTTAGTTAATTCGTTGGACTCGGGAAAAATGGAAGAGAGAGAATTGAAAGCAAGTAGGCCAAATACCAAGGAGAAAATGCCGTTTATCAAAAAGGAGTGATTTTTTGAATTAGCTGGAGGAACAGGGGGAAGGGGCTGTTGATATGGAAAATTTTGCATATTTAGTTAATAAATTTAGTTCATAATACAGTTTTATGAAATTTTTTGAATATTGTTTTTTAATGAATTTTGGTATGATCGCCACATCTTAATTTAAACTTATGAGTAAAATTTTAGGGATTCTAATAGCAATAGTAGGTGTTGGTGGAGCAGCGCTGGGTATTTACGGAGCGACCAATCCACAAGGCTTGGGTAACTTCTTCTTAAGTCCTGCAGGAAAACAAGTTATGAATTATATACCGGCCATAAGCATTATTTTATTTGTGGGGATATTTGTCTTAGCTTTCGCTCCTCATGTAGTGGGAGGAATTAAAAACGCTCAGAAGAAAAGCCGTTTGAAAGTTATCGGGATTAGAAAAAAGGCTAAAATTTTGAGTGTGACTGGAACGGGTTTATATGTAAATAATATTCCTCAAGTGAAGATAATTGTAGAAACTCAACCGGGAGTTCAGGCTGAATTTACGGCGATGGCGGCTTCTTGGAGTGGAATTGCGGCGGGGGCGGAGGTTGAAATTCTAGTGGATCCAAGCAATCCAACAGAAGCTGTTTTGGCTTAGTAGTAGAGAAAACTAAGAATGTTTAGGAGCCTGGCTGTTGCCGGGCTTTTTTTTGAAAATTCTTAGAATGGTTTCAAAAAAACCTATTTTGCTAAGAAATGCGTTTAGCCAGCCGTTAGTAATACAATAATATTTATCGTAGGGTACGGTATGGTGAATTTGATGATGATCTATAGGTAGGATCAGGTGGAGTTTCTGGAGGAAGATTATGAGCGGGGTGGGCTTTTTTTGATGCGCCCATTTGTGAAATTGATTGGTGGCGAAAATCCAAATCAGGAAAAACCAGAAGAAAACGGCCAAGCTATAAAATAAGATGGAATCCTGTGGGAGGAAAAAATAAAGTGGAATTAAAACAGGCAGACAAACCACACAATTATTAGCATTGGTTTCAATAAATCCATGCAGAGTTATATCCAGCGGATCATCATGATGCTGACGGAAAGGTTGGATGAAATGTTTGCCGATTAAAAAGGTATCCTTGCTGCCAAAATTATCACAGAGGAAATGCAACATTCCTGAAGCAAAATCAGCTGATAAATAAGCAATAAAAGCGGCCGCAAAAGAACTCAGGAAAAGCCAATTACCCTGGAGACTGTACTGAAGGGGGACATATTGAATTAATTTCCAGGCAAATAAAAACATCAAGATGAAAAAAGCCGAAGTGGCGAAAATTTGAAAGAATTGAAACCCTTTTTTTTTGATGACTTGGTTCATGCAGGAAAGGAATTTGTTTTGGGAATTTTAACTAAAAGCAGAAATAGTGGCAATGGGAAATAGGCTTTAAAAGGCGGTGTTTCTTATTGATAATTAAAAGGGGCGCATTATATAATTAATTCTTATAACAATACGGAATGAAAAACTTACTGGAAAGCAAACAAGCAATTGAAACGGTTCCAGAAGGTTTGGAGGAGTTAAAAAGAAGTGGGTTGGATGAGAGTGTTATGAAGCGACTTAGAAATATAGCTGCTGTCTTTGCGTTAGCGGTAGCGCAGGTTAATTGTGGTGCTGGGAAGCCGATGGTTGCGAATATTGATAATATTGAGCTGAATGATGAGGCTAGTAAATTTTGGGGTGTGAAATTGCCGCCACAGGAAGTGATTAGAAGTATTGTAAAGAAAAAAATTAATGTTGGAGGACCTAATTATTTTTGGAAACTTCCAGAGGAGCAAAGAAAAGCATGTGATTTTGGAATGGAAAACTCGCATTTAGCACATCAAACCACGGCAATTGGAGGTTTGGGGGATTTGAGGAAACATTTGCCAGAGGAGGAAATGAAAATATATTTAAAGGATTATTTGCAATTTTTCCCTGGGACTTCTACTTCCAAGGCAGGACTGAGCTCGATTATGTATACAAATTTGGATAGTACGTCACCTTATCCTGGGCTGGAAGGAGTGATTTCCAGAGCGGTTTTTAGCAGAGAGTCGAGAACTATTAAAATAAATTTGAAGCAGGCTTTAAAAAGTGAAGATGAATTTATGGAAATAGTGATGCGCTCCATACCGCATGAAATCGGGCATTCGATTGATTTCGCTTCCAATACAAAATTAAATCCAGGGCAGAATTTGGAGATGCTATATATTATTTTGAATTTATTGGAGTCAGAGGCGAGGCCGAAATTTGGCTATGTTGAATCGATTAAAAGTGAGGAAAAGGAGAAGCAGAATTTGGTTTTGTATGGAAAAGCAGTGGAGTATTTTGCTGAATTGACCAGGGTAGCATTGAATTCAGGCGGAGAGGATTGGGATAGTTGGGGGGAAATTGTGGAGGAAGACCTGAGAAAGTCTTATTTGGCCAGTCCTGAAGAAGCAAAAAGGAATACAGAATTTATTAAAAATTTACTGCTGTTTATGGATGGGCAGTTTGAACCTTGGCATGCATATGAGAAAAGAAAATCGATTGGGGATAAATTAGCAGAAAAAATGGCTGAGGAAAAAAGGGATAAGGAGTTAGCCAGTCAATAGTTTTAATTAGATTGGAAGAATTATTTCTGGAGCGGTATGCGGGAATCGAACCCGCGCCTCAACCATGGCAAGGTCGCGTACTACCACTGTACTAATACCGCAGAATATAGCGAAAAGTAGTTGTAAAGAACTTTAGGCTTGAAAAATATAGCAGGTTTGATACAAATTTCAACAGCATTTTTTTATTGGCTATATGCAAAGAATAAAAGGCAGCAGGAACGGCTATTTTGAACTGGAAGCGGAGGATGGATTAAGCACTTTCAGTGGCAAATTGATTAAATTAATGGAGTTGATTGATTGGGAGGCATATTCGGAGCGCGAATTACCCAGGGTGGTGGCGGATTATCTGGGGGAGGAGCGGGCGAAAAATTATGAATTAATGCAGTTGATGTTGAGATTGGTGAAGGATTATATGAAAGGACCGGCGGATTTTTCATTGCTGGCGGAAAAAATATTGGAAAAATGTGATGATAATGATGAAGCTGAGCAATTAATGATGGAAATTGAAGAAAATTTAAGAATACTAAATGAGGAGAAAGAATATAGTATTGATACATTTCGTATAGAATCAGAGTTGAGGGTGAAGCTGAGGGAAGCAGGTAAAATGGGAATTACAGAGCAGGAGAGAAAATTATTGATGGAGCCGGTTTTGATGGAGGAAGCTGGGGAAATAAGTAGTGCTAGGGAAATGGTAAAAGAAAGAGTGGAAGCGGCTTTGGATTTGATTAAGAAAAATACTAAGATAAAGTTTTTCAATCATAATTTGGATTTGATTGAAAAAGAGAAAGAGCATTTGAAAAGTATTAAAAAATTCGCCAAATCGCGACTGAAAAAATAATTTTTTAATGATGATGATTGAGCTCGGCGTCCATAAACGGGTTGTTTTGCAGTAGTTTAATAGAGATGAAGGTGGTGATTGGTACCGCTAAAATTAAACCGATACTGGTGATTAGGGTGCGAATGATTTCTTCGGAAATGATTTCCAAGCTGACTAAATTGCCGAGTAAATCCAATTCGGCGGAGAAAAGAATCAATAAGGGAAGTGAGGCACTGGTATAAACTAAAATCAAAGTGTTTACTACAGAGGCAATGTGATCGCGGCCTAAATTCATGGCAGTATTGTAGATTTTCAAAACCTTTTTTTCTTTGGAATGTATTAAAAGCGCATTAACAATTCCAGCCTGTCCAACGGACACGTCATCTAAAACACCGACCATACCGAGCATGATTCCGCCAATCAATAAGCCGCGTAAATTAGAAATGTCTTGGAAATTTTGTGTTACCCAAAATGCTTCGTCCGAGGCCAGGCCGGTGAGGCGGGCCCAGTTTACGAAGAAATCTGCGAAAATAATGGTGATGGACATGGTGATAAAGGTGGCCAGAACAGCGGAGTGGGTTTTACGGTTGATGCCGTGGGTAAAATAGAAATTGATAGGAATAATTATTAAAGCGGTAAGCAGGGAAATCAAGATCGGGTCGGCGCCGGAAGTGATTTGTTTGATGGTGAAAAAGAAAACGATAAAGAAGGAGGCGACAAGAGCTAGGATGGCTGCCAGCCCTTTCTTGCGGGCGATTACTAAAACCAGTACGACAAAAATTGATAATAAAACCAGCATGGGGGTGTTGCGGAAAAAGTCGATGGGTTGGTAATTATTCTGATCTTCAGAATTATTATTGAAATTCTCTACCAGAATTTGGTCGCCAGGTTGTAGGGAATTTAAAATTACATCTGGGAGATTGGTGGTGTTTAAGTTGAGGGTTTGGAATTTTAATTCGGGAAGACTTGGTTTTACGGAAATACTAGAAATGGCTTCAGGATTATTCGGATCGGCTTTGTTGATTTTTAAAACTTCGGCTGGGAATAATTCGTAAACTGGAGCGTCGAGAGTTTGCTGTTCGGTGGTGGGGGCTTGGGCGGAAACTGAAGTGAATAAGCTGCTAAAAATTACGGTGGCGAGAATTAATTTGGATAAAAATTGCATAATTATAGCTAAAATTGTTTAAGTTAGAGCGAAACTTTCGATGGCAAGATATTAACATAATTGGCTTTATTTGTCCTTTCCCAAAAAATGATTTAAAAAGCATGGGTGCAATTTGTGTTTAATGCTTTTTAAATCAATTTTTGGGGCTTGGGCTAATCTTATTACTTGTGGAAAACATGGAAAAAAGTGATAATGGCGGGGATCTTTGGCTGTGGTTTAGCTAGTGCTGATTTTTGAGTGAAGATCTTAATTTGAATTATTTATTGGGAATTTATGTTAGAGAAATTTTTTGATTTTAAAACGCGCGAAGCGGAATTAATTAAACTTTGGGAAAAAGCTCAGGTAGCGAAACCGGAAACTGCAGTCGATCAAAATGCGCCGGTTTTTGATATAACCATGCCGCCGCCAAATGCTAACGGAGAATTGCATATTGGGCATTCTTATGGGCATACGGTGATGGATATGTTTGGGCGTTTTAGACGTTTGAACGGGGAAAGAGTTTTGCTGTTGCCTGGTAAAGATCATGCGGGAATTCAGACGCAGGTGGTGTATGAAAAGAAATTGCGTGAACAGGGGGTGGAGGTGGAAAAAATGTCACGTGATGAGTTTTTTAAGAGTTGTTATGATTTTTGCATTGATAGAAGCCAGTACATGCGGGCGCAGGAAAAATCACTTGGAATAACTGCGGATTTTGAAAGAGAAATTTTCACTTTGGATCCGAAAATCAGTGAAATTGTTTATGAGACTTTTGTAAATTTGTGGAATGATGGATTGATTTATCGCGGTTCGAGAATTGTGCATTGGTCAGTTTATTCGCAAACAGCGATTTCCGATGTAGAGGTGGAATATAAAGAAGAGAAAGGGAAACTTTGGCATTTTTATTATCCATTATTAGAAAAAGCGACCGCACCGGAGCGAGTGGTGAAACAGTTTGCAGATTTTGCCGGAACGAAAATTGAGAAGAATGAGGGGAATCATTTTGTGATTTATGGGAATGGGGAAATTGAAGTTGGAGAAGTTTTGGAAGTTGAAAATAAAATATTGGATGCTAAAGCGGAGGAGGGGGTTCGGAAATTGATTGTTTATAAAGTTAGAAAATTTGCCAAAGGTGAGTTGAATGAGGAAATTTTGTCTAAGTATAATGAGCATTTAAGAGGGCGTATGAGCAAGGCGATGGAGACTGCGGGTCAATTGACTTTAATTGATTTAGTTCCTGTACTGGAGCGTGAGGATGCGATTGTGGTGGCAACTACACGTCCGGAGACAATGCTTGGGGATACGGCTGTGACAGTTCATCCGGAGGATCCGCGTTATACTCATTTGATTGGGAAGAAAGTTAAAGTACCTTTAGTGAATAGAGAAATTGCTATTATCGCTGATGATAGAGTAGAAATAGGGTTTGGTACTGGGGCGGTTAAAACGACTCCGGCGCATGATTTTTTGGATTATGAAATTGGGCTGACTCATAAATTAGAGCAAATTCAGGTGATTGATCAGTTTGGGAAAATGACTGAGGCTGCGGGGAAAGATTTTGCTGGTTTGAACAGTTTGGAAGCGCGAGAGAAGGTGGCGAAATTATTGGCGGAGAGTGGAAATTTGATTTTAACTGAAGAGATTGTTCATAAAGTGCCGATTGCGGAAAGAGGTAAGGATGTGATTGAGCCGTTGATTTCCAAACAATGGTATTTGCGTGTGGATGATGAAAAATTGAGTTTGAAAAAGAAGGCCTTGGAATTGTTAGGTGAAATCAATGTTTATCCAGGAAGAATGAAGCACTTGATTGAGCAATGGTTGGAAAATTTAAATGATTGGAATATTTCCAGACAGATTTTGTGGGGGCATAGAATGCCGGTTTGGTATAAGAATAAAGATCAGGATAATGAAGAAATTTTTGTGGGAATGAAAGCTCCGGAAGGTGCTGACTGGGTTCAGGAAACTGATACTTTTGACACTTGGTTTTCCTCTGGGCAATGGCCTTTTTCCACACTCGCTGCGGTGGGACTTTTAGATTTAAAAAATCCAAAAGATAATGCCTACTTCCCTACTCACACCATGGTGATGGGAAGAGATATTTTATTATTCTGGGCGTGTCGCATGATGTTATTTGCGACGTATAGAATGAAAAACATCCCTTGGAAAAATATTTATTTTACTGGTTTAGTGCGTGATGCGAAGGGGCAGAAAATGTCTAAATCTAAAGGGAATGGCGTTGAGCCGACTGAAATGATCGCCAAGTACGGAGTGGATGCTTTGAGACTTGGATTGATTGTCGGAAGCACGCCGGGATTGGATCCTAAATTTGATGAGAAACGGGTGGAAGCTTATGGAAAATTTATTAATAAAATCTGGAATGCGGCGAAATTAGTGGAGATGAAATTGGAGGGAAATTTTGAGCGAAAAGTTGAATGTTCTGAGCTTAAATTGGATAGTTCGAAATGGATTTTGAAAGAGGTGGAAAGAGTTCGCGGAGAATTAATTAAAGGGATGAATAATTATGATTTAACTAATTCTTTTGAAATGGTTTATCATTTTTCTTGGGATATTTTCTGTTCTTGGTATTTGGAAGTGAGTAAAATCCAATTAGAATCTGCGCATAAGGAAGAGGTTTTGGCAGTGATGCAAAAAGTTTTGGTGGAGGTTTTGAAGATGTTGCATTGTTTTATTCCGATGGTGACTGAGGAAATTTATCAGCAGATGAATTGTTTGGGAGAGGAGCAGAAAGTTTTGGCTTTGAATATTTATAAAAATGGGTTAGTGGCGGGAGCGAGCGCAGCGAGCGGGGGGGTGGAGATGGAAAAAGTTTTTGATATTGTTTCGGCAGCCAGAGAATTGCGTAGAGTTTTGGAAATTGGGTTTGCGGAGAGGTTGGGGGTGGAAGCGGATTTTGAGGTGAGTGAAGAAGCGCGGCAGATAATTGAAAAAATGGCAAATGTTGGTTTAGGAAAAATTGAAGATTCCAATATGATTAAAAAACCGGTGAGAGCTGGGGTGATTAAAATTAGTTGTGGGGCAGCCAATAAAGATCAATATTTTGAGAAAATTAAAAAGCAATTGGAGCAATTGGAGAAAGCGATTTATATTGATGAAAAGCGCTTAAATTCTTCTTTTGTTGAAAAAGCGGAAGCGGAGCTGGTGGCGGAGGTGAGAAAATTACATGCTGCTAACCTAGTGGCTAAAGATGTATTGAGTAAAGAATTAGCTTTAAACTAAGGTGTGGGATGGCTAATCGCCATGTGGTTCTAAATTGGGAAGTGGTTCGGAGTTTTTTAGGAAACGTTCGAACCATTTTTTAATTTCTTGGAAGGATTCTTGTTTGAATTCGGAGAGAGAATGATCCCCTCCTTCATACATAATTAAACGATGAGGGACTTGATGATCGATTAATTTTTGGGAGAGATTGAGACTTTGTGATGGGTGGACGCGCCAATCGGCTGTGCCGTGCAGCATTAAAAGGGGGACATTTTTAGGAAATTTTTCGGGCCAGCGAACTGCGCTTCTGGCGATTTTTTGGTCTTCGGTGGTGTCAAAAAATTCGGATAAGAATTCTTCCATGTCGTCGCGTCTTTGGAACATATCATAAACATCGGCCAGACCTGCTCGGGTAACTGCGGCTTTTAGCCAATTTACTTTTTTCATTAATAAATAGGTCATCATGCCTCCCCTGCTTCCTCCCCAGGCGCCGATCTTTGATGAATCAGCGGCTGGGTGATGATCAATTATTTCTTTAA
>JBOFLO010000083.1:0-5334 GCA_051657905.1 Candidatus Altimarinota bacterium
TGGTCAACGGTCGCCTGGATGTTCAACTCTACCAACGCAGCGCCGACCTCGCCCTGGGCGTCCCGTTTAACATCGCCAGCTATGCCATGCTACTGATGATGGTAGCTCAAGAATGTAATCTTGAACCGGGAATTTTCACTCACACTTTAGGCGACGCTCACGTTTACGCAAATCATATCGACGGTTTGGTCAAACAAATGCAAAGAGAAAGTTTCGCTCTTCCCACTTTGAAAATCGCCAAAAAGCCAGTCTTTGAACTTCAATACGAGGATTTTGAATTGGAAAATTACCAACATCATCCTTTCATTAAATTCGACGTTTCAGTCTAAACTCAGTCACTCAGTTTTTAATCTTATTCTGCATGAAAAATTTTTCTATTATCGTCGCCGTCGATGAACAAAATGGCATTGGCAAAGACAATCAAATCCCTTGGTACCTTCCCGACGATTTAAAAAACTTCGCCCGAATTACCACTAAAACGGAAAAAGCTGACAAACAGAATGCCGTTATTATGGGCCGTAACACCTGGGAATCCTTGCCAGAAAAATACAAGCCCCTCCCTAATCGCATCAATGTCGTCCTAAGCTCCAACCCAAACCTGGATTTCCCCGAAGGAGTACTGCAATTCGATTCAATCGATGCCGCTTTAACGGCTCTTTCCACTTCCAAAAAAATCGAGCAGATTTTTATTATCGGTGGCGCAAGAGTTTATCAGGAAGCTATTTTGCATGACAATTTAGAGCGCATCTATATAACCAAAATAGAAGAAGATTTCGAATGTGACACTATGTTTCCAGATGAAGTACCAGAAGAATTTGAAGTCGAATCAGTATCCGGGCCACATGACTACGACGGCCTAGAATACAGCTTTTTCATCATCGAAAAAAAGAAATAAAATTCTATTCAACCGTATAAGCCCCTTTCTCAAAAATCACCTTCCCATCCACGGTGATTTTTTCCACATCCGGAAAAATATCCACATGAAATCTCTGCTGTGCTCGATCTTTCCCAACTTTATCCCTATACACATCATGTTTCATCCCCATCGAAATATGCATCCCGCAAACTCTCTCAAAAGCCGAAATATCAGTTAAGCGCTTATGCTTGGAAAGCCCTCTATTCATCCCCAAACCAAATTCTCTCACGCCAATTTTCCCTTCCGGATTTTCCGATTTAATCAAATCCATTATTTCCCCAAATTGTTTGGTTATCAAAGTATCCTCCGCCTCATCAACCTTTTCAATCGTCCCTTCTTTTATATGTATAGAAAACGGTTTCTCCACATAAACCACCTGATGCTCCACATTGGCAAAAGCATAAATTTTTACTTCACCATTCACCATTTTTAAATTTTTCGGCTCAGAAAAAACCTCCCCAATCGGAAATCCACAACCCGTATTATGCAATTTTCTAAAATCCCCAATATTTAATTTCACATCCTCCATTCCTCCCTCATATCGCAAAACACCACCACCAATTGAATAAACCTCAATCAATTTACAAACATCAATTAATGGCTTCAAGAAAGCCGAAGTCTTTTGATAATAATCATACTGATCTTCCAATGCATCCAAATAAGTTTCAGTTTCTTCCGGCAAATTCTCTCCCAAATGTGCATGTTCCACCACCTTCAAACCCAAATTAAATAACTCCAATCTCCAGCGAAAATTCGACATTCTAAAACTACTCGATTCAATTAAAATAACAGTATTCCCGCGCTTAAATTTTTTTAAATCAGCAATAATTTTTTCCGGCTCCATTTCATAAAATTTCCAAGCCTGCGCCTTCGGCAAAATTTTCAAATAAGCCTCAGAAAGCACAGTGGATAGGGGAGAATTAAGGTCATAAATAATCAAAAATCCTTCTTCACTCAATTCACTTTCCTGAACTTCCAAATTCTTTACTAAAATATTGCGCACATTTTGTACGGCTTTTTCTAATAATTTTTCCATTACATTTTATTTAACAAATCTCTTAAATTGGCAGTCAGATTAGCATCTTCCATTTTAATTGCCAAATCCAGCATTTTTCTAAAAGTGTTTTTATGCGGTTTCATTTCCAAAAGATTTTTATATCCAGCCACTTTGCTCTGCAAATTATTATATTCTTTAGCATAAGTTGCTTTTACCATAGCTTGATTCCCGCTTTTATTAAACAATTCTCTAGCTCTAACTAAATCTCCCCTTTGATAAAAAACTTCCCCCTCACTTTCCCAAACAAATTTTTCTAAACCCTGAACATCCAGTCCATTAACCGCCGCTATCGATCTTTTCGCTTTTTCCAAATAAAATCTCGCCGAATTAAATTTTTTAATTTTCACAAAATGCACAATCGCATTGTGATAAATCTGCCCTAACACCTTTTCTTCCTGACTTTTTTCCAAAAACAATAAAGCATTTTCAAAATCATCCCGGCGCGCGGCTTCTACCCCCGCATTGTGATAAGCCACTTTTAAATTCTTCTCCACCAATTCCCGATTACTGGAAATATTAAAGGCCAGCCGCGCCCCCTTTAAAAACTCCTCCGCCCTTATCTCATTTCTCTTATCCCGAAAGTCCGAAACATCTAATAGGTTGGTAGAAATCAATTCAGCTATTGGCAAAATCGCCCCCTCCACATATTTCTGCAAACTTCCATTGGTTGCCTCTATATCCACCCCCTTAAAATGCAAACAAACATGCTCTGGTGGCACTTTGATCTGCAATTCCTTTAAATCATACCTCAAGGCATACAAATAGGCGTAAAACGTCACTATTTGATTACAATCCCCAATCATTTGTTGCTTTTCAATGTCCACCAGCAATTTCCCAAAAGCCGCTCCTTCCAAATACTGATAAATAGCCTGGCCATTTTTATTAATGGCTGCCGCTCCCATACTTCCCGAAACCGCCCCACCGGAAATATTCTTCCCACTCAAAAACTCGCAAATCTTCAACAAATAAATTAATTTTTCCAGATCCGGCTTTGGCAAACTCACCCCAAACTTATTTAACATCTCCTGTACACGCGCGCCATCCACCGTCCGCCCTTTCTCCCAAGCCAAAAACCTCTTCCCAATCGCATCCGCATTCGCATACATCCGCCGGCGCGCCCCCTTTTTCAAATATTTATACCCCCTAAATTTATATTCCATCCACAAATTCACAATCACCAAATTCTCCTGCATCAATTCCACCATTTTCCGCTGAATTTCAAAAATCCCAAGCCCACTGATTCGGCCTAGGAAACGATCTATACGTTTCTCTAACCGATCAGCGTACTTGGAAAAAGGATTATAAACAGGCCTTAACATGCTGAGAAATTATTTCTTCGCGCCTCCAATAATAGAACTTAAAATCGCATTGATAACAGAAACAACCAAACTGAATAACAAAGCCCACCAGAAATTAGCAACTCCGAAATCCACTAGTAAGTAATCCGCTAACATTACCATCAATGCATTAATAACAAAGGTCAATAAACCTAAAGTTAAAATGTTTAAAGGTAAAGTTAAAATCAACAATATTGGTCTGATCAAGGCGTTAATCACACCTAAACCAAGCGCAACCCAAAGCGCCCCCATAAACCCGCTAAGCTCTACTCCCGGTAATAAATATGACGTTGCATAAATCGCCACTGCAAACACTAACCAACTGATTAAAATTCCCATAATTTTTTGTGTTAAAAAAGTAAATTGATTCTAGCATTTTAGCTCATCTTTGCCTACAAAAAACTAAACTTTCTCCTTCAATTGTTTTTCCAATACATATTTCTCATCCTCATAGAATTTGATTTTGAAATCACTCAAATCCTTTCCTGCTGCCAATTGTTCTTTAATATAATCAAGATATTCTTTAGCTGTAGTTGGACTCAATTCAGTCTTTTTCAAGCTATCCATTACCATCAAAGTCACCTGATTTTTTTCATTGGAAACAATCACAATGCCATTTTTCACCACCAAACTTTCTTCATTGTCATTTTCATCCTGAAAAACTAGTGGGGAGTAGGTGATTGAACCGGTCAAACTTGCATGCTTAGGTAAAATCTTCAACAAACCACCTTCACTTTGCAAAGTTATAAATTTCACTTTTCCCTTAAATGCTAATTTTTCAGGAGTTCTAATTGTTAAATCAAACAATTTTGACATTTTTATTCTAATTAATTTCTTCCTTTAGCTTGTCTTTCTCTTACTTCTTCAATAGTTCCTGACATATAGAAATTCTGTTCATCCAAATCATCCGCCTTCCCATCCAAAATCTCCGCAAAACTTCTTACCGTATCTTCTCTTTTCACAAATTGCCCTGGAGTACCTGTAAATTGCTCAGCCACGAAGAAATTCTGAGAAAGGAATTTCTGAATTTTTCTAGCTCTGTTTACAACCAATTTATCTTCTTCAGAAAGTTCATCCATACCCAAAATCGCAATCACATCCTGCAATTCCTTAAATCTCTGCAATAATTGTTGCACCCCATTCGCCACTCTATAATGTTCCTCTCCCACGATTTCTTCTTTCAAAGCCTGTGAACTTGAATCCAAAGGATCAACAGCTGGATAAAGCCCCATCGAAGCTTGTTTACGTGAAAGTACTACAGTCGCATCCAAATGCGCGAAGGTAGTTGCTGGAGCCGGATCAGTCAAATCATCCGCCGGTACGTATACCGCCTGAACTGAAGTAATTGAACCTTTTTTAGTTGAAGTAATTCTTTCTTGTAGAACCGCCATGTCGGTAGCCAAAGTTGGCTGATAACCCACCGCCGAAGGCATACGTCCAAGCAATGCCGAAACTTCCGCACCTGCCTGAGTAAAACGGAAAATATTATCAATAAACATCAAAATATCTTTTCCTTCATCACGGAATTTTTCTGCAATTGAAAGCCCGGTAAAGGCAACTCTCATACGAGCTCCAGGTGGTTCGTTCATTTGACCGAACACCATCGCCAATTTATCAATAACTCCTGAATCAGTCATTTCATGAATCAAATCATTTCCTTCACGGGATCTTTCTCCCACACCGGCAAATACAGAATACCCACCATGGCTCATCGCCACATTATGAATCAATTCCTGCATGATAACGGTTTTACCCACACCCGCACCTCCGAACAATGCCACTTTTCCACCTTTAATAAATGGAACTAATAAATCCACAACTTTAATCCCAGTTTCAAAAATTTCAATTTTTCCACTTTGTTCAGTGAAATTAGGAGGAGTAACGTGAATCGGTCTTCTCTCAACATTCGCTGGAAGTGCAGCCCCACCATCAATCAAATCACCAGTTACATTCAAAACTCTTCCCAAAATTTCTTTCCCCACTGGTGTCATAATTGGATTCAATGTATCGCTTACTTCTTGTCC
>JBOFLO010000084.1:0-3600 GCA_051657905.1 Candidatus Altimarinota bacterium
GGGTTGATTAAAGGGGTTGGCAGCGTTACTTTTGATCAATATCACCACGCGGCAAGTGTCTGGAGCTTTTTGTCGGTTTTCTATTCCATTCACTCAAATAAAAACGACTATGATTGTAGAGGTTTGTAATAGGCATTGATGGACCCGGGTTCGACTCCCGGCATCTCCACCAGAAATAGTATTTAAAAATTCTAACATGCTTCAATTTTTTGATATAAATACTGTTTTATTCACTTTTTTGGACTATCCAATGAGCTATTTGGAGTTTTTTGGAACTCTGTTTAATGTGGCCTGTGTTTGGTTGGTGGTGAAGAATAAGATTGCTACTTGGCCGGTGGGGATAGTGGGGATTGTTTTGTATAGCTTCTTGTTCTACCAAATTCAGCTTTATGCAGATTTGTTTGAGCAAATGTATTTTTTAGTGATGAGTTTTTATGGTTGGTATATTTGGTCTAATGCAAAAACTAAAAAGGAAGGTGAGAAAAAACATGATTTGGCTATTACCAAATTATCGACAAAAGTGCGTTTAATTTATGTAGGAGCGATAGTTCTGGGAACAATTTTATTATCATTTATTACCAGTAATTTGCATATTTGGTTACCGCAATATTTTCCAGAGCCGGCTTCGTTTGTCGTGCTGGATGCTTTCACAACCGTGCTTAGTTTTGCGGCGACTATATTAATGGCGCGTAAGAAATTGGAATGTTGGTATTTGTGGATTGTGGTCGATGTGATTGCTATCTATTTGTATTATGTGAAAGATGTGAAGTTTATTGCTTTGGAATATATTTTGTTCCTGGTTATGGCGATTATGGGATTGATTCAATGGCAAAAACTTTATAAGAAGCATCACAAAACTCCCGACAATTTTCTTCATCAAAATGCCTGATAATTTTCTTCAAAATACCGGTAAAAAAATTGGTAGTGGATTAGTGTTTGGTAAATTTATGCCTCTGCATAAAGGGCATTTGCATTTGCTGAATTTTGCTCGTGAGTCATGTCATCGTTTAACTATTTTGGTTTGTTCTTTGAAGAGTGAACCTATTCCTGGTGATATTCGCTATCATTGGGTGAAGTCGATGTTTCCTGATGCCAATGTGGTTAATCATTATGATGAAATTCCCCAGGAGCCGAAAGAACATCCGGATTTTTGGAATATTTGGCGGGAGAGTATTAAGAGACATTGTCCGGGGGAGGAATTTGATGCTTTATTTGGATCGGAAGATTATGGTTGGAAAATGGCAACGGCAATGGGAATTCAATATGTTCCTGTAGATATGTTGCGAGATTTAGTGCCGACTTCTGGCACTGCTCTTCGTCAAAATCCTTTGGCGAATTGGGATTATTTGCCGCATGTGGTTAAACCTTATTTTTTAAAAAAAGTAGCGATAGTTGGTCCAGAATCTACTGGTAAATCCACTTTAACTAAAAAATTAGCGGAGCATTTTAATACTGCCCATGTGGATGAGTATGCGCGCCGTTTGTTGGATGAATACGTAGCAAATCGTCAATATAAACCTGGGGAAGTCAGGCTTGAAGATATTGCCACAATTGCGCGTGGGCAGATTGTGACTGAGACTGCGCGGGCCAGATATGCTAATAAAATTTTATTTTGTGATACGGATTTAATCACTACCAAATTTTGGTCTAATTATTATTTTAAGGAATGTCCGAAGTGGGTTGAGGAGGAAGGGGATTCCAGACGTTATGATTTGCATATTTTGTTGGAGCCGACTGTGCCGTGGGTGGAGGACGCGCAGCGTCCGATGCCTGATTTGAAGGAAAGGCAGGAATTTGCTAAATGGTTTGAGATGGAATTGATCAAGCAAAAGAGGCCGTTTGTGAAGGTTGGTGGTCGGGATTGGGAAGAGCGATTTAAAGAAGCCGTGTCGGCTTGTGAGAAATTGATGAATGCCTAATAGGCTTAATAATATAGTTAATATAAAGCCACTTTAATTGACAGTTTGGCTGATTTTGTGATTTTATGGGGTCTTTTAAACTTTAAAAAGTATGGAGAGACTTCAAGATTTTTTGGCGGCGGAGAGTGTTGAGGATTTGGATCGGCAAGAATTGAATGAGAAAGAGATTGGCGAATTGTATACCGAAATTCATGAAAAATTGGATGCTGTGGGAGTGATTGATAAGTTGCGTGGCAATGTGGCTTTTCGGGTGGCTTTGATTGGGGGGTGGATGAAGGCCTTGAAGAAATTTAAAGATGTTAGTGGGCGAACTGCGGATTATCAGGAGATAAATTTGGCTGTTTTGGAAGCTGAGGGGGAGTTTGTGGGAAAATTGGAGAAATTGGGGGTGCGGACTGAGGTGCGATCGGAGATTTCGGCGGAGGAGTTGAGGGGGCGGGCGTATTTGTTTATGTCGACGCATCAGGGTGGGGGATTGGAGACTTATGTTTTGGCGGATTTGATGAAGAGAGCCGGGGTGGATCAGTATAGATATGTAGTGAAGGATGATTTGATTAAGATGCCTTTGGTGGGGAAAGTTATTAAAGGGCGGGGGCCGATTTTGGTTTCGCGGAAAAATTTAAGTGAGTCGAAATATCGAGAGAATGAAGTGCATAGAATTGCTGTGGAAATTGTGGAAAGTTTAAGTAGAGGTGAGAATGTCCTGTTCTTTTTTGAGGGGACGCGTAGCAAGTCTGGGGAAATTGCTCATACGGAAAAAAGGAAGGCTTGGTGTTATGAATTGATGGGGGAGGTGGATGAGGTTTTGCTGGATTATCCCGGTTTGGATTATGGGCGGGCTTTGGTGGTTTTGGATATGTTGAGTGTGATGCCGGTGGCGGTGGAGAAAAGTTTGACGGCGCCGGTGCGGACTAATGGGGATTGTACTGTGCAGATTGTTAAAGCTGATGATTTGGTATTGCGGGAGAATGCGGAAAATTTGTATGATGGAAAAACTTTATTTGGGAAGGCGCGTGCGGTTTTGAAAGAGAGTTTGGTGGAAAGATTAATTAAAATGCAAAAATAGCTATGAATGTTCTTGATTCAATTAAAAATATAATTACCGAATCGCAGAATCCTGAAGAGGATTTGAAGAGGATGTTGGATGTGGGATTGCATGACCCGATGGAAGAGGAAAAAACACTTAGTGGAGCTGAGCAAGAAATTTGTGATTGGGTTCGTCAGGCCTTATGTGAACATGGTTTTATTAAAGCTAAACTGGATTTGAAATTTGAAGGAGTTCCTCAGGAGAAATTAGAGTTATATGATGAGATTATTATAAAATGGCAAAAAGAAAATGCTCAGAGGATAAATGTTTTGTTTCCCCCTAAGCCTTCTTTGTTTCAATCCGCCAATTCAGAAAATCCCGAGCCGGATTTGGATTTTTAGAAAGGAGTATCGCGAATAATGCCGGGGGCTTTATTGGCTGATGGCTTAGCGGATGGGCTTTGTAATTCCCAGGGGATTTCACGGATGATGCCCGGTTTAGATTGGGGATTTGGTGTGACTGGTTTGATTGGTTGGGGTTGGTGAGTTTCTTCGTATGGATCGGCGGAATTTAATTTAGTTGGGAGTGAGGATGGCTTTAAATAAGCGGGGTAGGGAACTTGGGCGATTGGTTGAGCTGATAGATCGGAAGAGC
>JBOFLO010000085.1:0-18538 GCA_051657905.1 Candidatus Altimarinota bacterium
AAGGCGCTCTCGACTATCTAGCCGTCGGCCTCGACCCTGCCCGCACCGTTTTCTTCCGCCAATCCGACATCCCCGCCCATGCCGAACTAGCCTGGATTTTTAACTGTTTAGCCAGTTTCGGCCAAATGGAAAGAGGCCATGCGTGGAAAGACGCACTAACCAAAGGCCACAAAGACGCCACCGTTGGACTTTTCACCTATCCCATTTTAATGGCCGCCGACATTCTCCTTTATCAACCCGATTTAGTTCCGGTTGGCAAAGATCAAAAACAACATATTGAAATCGCCCGCGACCTGGCCTCCCGTTTCAATAATTTATACGGAGATTTCTTCAAACTTCCTGAAGAATACACTCCCGAAAATGTCGCCCAAGTAATCGGCACCGACGGCGAGGATAAAATGAGTAAAAGCTACGGAAACACCATCGACTTATTCTCCGATGAATCAGTGATCAAAAAACAAATCATGGGAATTAAAACAGACTCAACCCCGGTTGAAGCACCCAAAAACCCTGACACCTGCGCTGTTTTTAAAATTTATTCCTACCTTGCTACCCCAGCCGAAATTGCCAACTTAAAAGACAAATATTTAGCCGGCGGTTTTGGTTACGGTGATGCTAAAAAAATCCTCTTGGCCAAATACCTAGAATTCTTCGCTCCTTACCGTCAAAAAAGAATTGAACTAGCCCAGGATTTAGGCTATCTTAATGATGTTTTAAAGGCCGGAGCTGCCAAAGCCCGAGTCACAGCCGATCAAACATTGGAGTCAGTTAAGGCCAAAATTGGACTAAAAATCTAGACTCCTCTTTACCTGTATCAAATTGCTAAAAACTAATTAAAAAAAAGTGAAAAGTACTAAATATATTTTTATTACCGGTGGGGTCTGCTCTTCTCTAGGAAAGGGTATTGCAGCATCCTCTATCGGAGCTTTGCTAAAAGCGTCTGGATTCAAAGTTTTCACTTTAAAATTAGATCCATACATCAATGTTGATCCGGGAACAATGAATCCATTTCAACATGGCGAGGTATATGTTCTGGAAGACGGCTCTGAAACCGATTTGGATTTGGGACATTATGAAAGATTTATCGGTGAAAATCTCAATCAAGCCAGCTCAGTTAGTACTGGGAAAATTTATTCCGAAGTTATAGCCAATGAAAGAAAAGGAACTTATTTAGGTGGAACTATTCAAATTATTCCGCATATTACCAATGCCATTAAAAAGAAAATTTTTGATGCCGGCAAAGTAAATAATGCCGATATTGTTCTAGTGGAAATCGGTGGAACAACTGGAGATATTGAAGGACTTCCTTATCTCGAATCCATTCGTCAAATTCGCCATGATTTAGGGCAAGAAAACACCATGTTTGTACATTTAACTTTATTGCCATATCTACAAGGCGCTAAAGAATTAAAAACCAAACCTACTCAGGCTTCAGTACGAGAATTAAGATCTATCGGTATTCAACCGGACATTATCCTCGCTCGCGCCGATCATCATATCAGCCAAGATTTAATCAAAAAAATCGCCCTATTCTGTGATGTAGACGAAGAAGCCGTTATCCCCGCAATGACTGTAAATTCCATCTATAATGTCCCTTTAAACTACAATGACCATCAAGTCACTCAGTTAATCGCTAAAAAACTACATTTAGGAGTTGTAAAACCAGATCTTAAAGACTGGATTACTTTAAATGAAAAAATCAAAGCCAAACGTCAGCCAGTTAAAATCGCTATGGTGGCAAAATATAATGGCCTGGACGACGCTTACTTAAGTGTTATTGAATCATTAAAAATCGCCTGTTATCACCAAAACGCCGATCTTCAATTACAATGGATTTCCGCCGAAGATTTGGAAGAAAATGATTCAAAATCTCTAAAATCATTACAAGAAGCAGACGGGGTTTTAGTGCCTGGAGGATTTGGAGAGCGTGGAACAGAAGGCAAAATTATGGCGGCCCAATACTGCCGTGAAAACAATATTCCTTATTTAGGAATCTGTTTAGGTATGCAATTGATGTGTATTGAATTTGTCAGACATCTTAAAAAAGACAAAAATTACACCTCAGAAGAATTCGACGAAGACGGCAAAAAAGGAAGTCAAAAACACGTTATTCACTTCTTACCCGGACAAAGCAAAGATAAAGACAAAGGCGGAACACTAAGACTTGGAACATATCCATGCAAATTACAAAAGGGTTCAGTCAGCGCCAAACTTTATGGCAGCGAAACTATTCAGGAAAGACATCGTCATCGTTATGAATTCAATAATGAATTCCGCGAATTAATCGAAGAAAATGGCTTAATTCCAACCGGGATTTACCCTAAAGAAAATTTAGTGGAAATTGTCGAAATCAAAAAACACCCTTTCATGGTAGGTTGCCAATTCCACCCGGAATTCCTCTCCCGACCTAATCTCCCTCACCCACTTTTTCAAGGCTTAATCAAAGCCAGTTTGCACAATCAATCAAAATAAAAATCCCTCATGCCAAAGTATTCATATACAGTAATAAATAGGCAAAATCAGCAATTAAATGGGACTATCAACGCCCCAGATGAAACCACCGCTCGCCATGAATTAAATGGGCTTGGCTTTTCTATTTTGATTTTAAACGTGATCCCCGAAGATCAAGAAAATGTCGTCGCTCCCGAAGACTCAAGCGTACTAAAGTTCGAATTCATTGCCTTCGATAAAGCTGGGAAAAAAGTCGTTGGTTCAATTCAAGGTATGGAAATCTTCCAAGTATATAAAAGATTAATTCTAGAATATCAATTCGATGTTCAAGCACTTTATTTAGCCGACCTAACTGACCAAGAAAAAGAAAAAGCTATTCAAAAGGGCATAGAAGAGCTAAAAGATCGCTTGCTGGAAGAGAAAATGGAGGAAGATCTTAAGCATCAACAGGAAGTAATTGATCAAAAAACTTTTGAAGAGCAACAAGCCAAATTAAAAAATCAGGTTGAGTTTGTACTTAAAAAAGTTAATGAAATTATCGACACTTATCGTGACGAACTTTCTCCACCCATCAAAACCAAATTGAAATATTATGTAGAAAAAATTCTACGTATTAAAAACAGTACTAACCTCAACTACATTCAGAGCACCACCGAAGAAATGCTCAATTATCTGCAAAAGGAAGAATTATTTTTAAATCAGGAACAAAAACTAAAAGAACGCACTAAGCTTTCCATTGAAGCTAAAAGCATGATGATGAAACTTCATAATGTGAATAGCAAAGCCCAAGCCGATGTTTTCGATCTGCTGCGTGACTGGCGCGACGAACATATCATCAACAAAAAACATCCTAATTTCCTGGATAATCTAATCAATGTTTTAATAACTCCAATCATCGGAGCTCAAGCCGAAGACCGAAGAATCATTGAAGCCAAAATCAAGTACAAACAAATCAACAAGCAGATACGTGATTTCATTATCATCTATTTTCAGGCACCTAATAAAGAATATAAACGCGAAACTCTGGACACTATTAAAAGTTTTTGGAATCAACGCAATATTCTTAAAAGAGAATTAAAAGAAATAATTAAACAGGTACAATCCGAAAAATTAAACAACAATGAAATCAGCTCTGGAGAAATTGTTTTAAGAGAAATTTACAATCTTTTTTGCTGGGTTTTATGTTTCTACTTAATTTATTATTTCGGCACTATTTACCTCAATTCCAAGCAAATCGACTTCCCTTTTTCCAACTTAAATTTGATTTTCCAAACCTCCTTCATCAAATACTTCTTCATTTTCTTATTCCTAGCAGTTTGCTTTATCGGCATAAAACTTGAATTTCTAAAACGCCGGACTTATTTAAACCCCCCTATTTTGGCCATCTTCATCTTCACCAATCTACTTCTTATCATCAATTTTTAATGTTCCCCATCCTTTTACAAATTGGGCCAATTACCATTTTTTCTCTCTGGTTATTTGTCTGTCTGGGATTTTTCATCAGCATTGTTTTCATTAATAAATTAACTCATTCTCGTCGAGTAAAATTGAATTTCCTTGCCAACAATAGCTTATTATTATTCTTCACCGGCCTGATTTTCGCCCGTTTATTCTTTGTTATTCTCAATTACAATTACTATCTTTCTGAAGCCAGCCAAGGCAACTTTCTGGAAATGTTCTATATCTGGGACAAAGGACTTTCTTTCTGGGGTGGATTAGTAGGGTTGATAACCAGTTTATACATACTCTGTAAACGCCAGGATGAGGACTTTAACGACTGGACTGATGTTTTATCGGTAAGTATCATCTTCGCTATGGCCATAGGCTCAATTGGAGCCTTTTTAGACGGTAGAAACTATGGTGTACCTAGTGAATTACCCTGGGCAGTACTAATGGAATCATCGCTCTACGCCATTCCAATACACCCAGTACAACTTTACTCCGCCATTTACTGCCTAATAATCGGCCTAGTTCTATACAAAAGCTTTAACACTAATTTCCTTAAAGAATCAGGAAACATTACACTAGCTGCCATCAGCAGTTATAGTTTTTTCCGCTTTTTAGAAGAATTTTTGCGCGGAGATGAAGCAATTCACATTTCCATCATTCGTCTTCCTCAAATTTTGGCTATACTAATCTTCCTAGCCTCCACCTACTTCCTCTATCGTAAGTATCAACAATATAAAACCTCTAATTTCTAGAAACTATGAATACTGTAATCGACTTCCTAAATTATTTCTTCAGCCTTAATCCTGGAACGGCCTTCGCCAATCAATGGATATATTGGGTTTTAATCGGATTTTCCACTTTCCTCGCTTTTTATCTTTTTTACTTAATCCGCAACAAAACCGACAAAAACTTAAAAAAACTAATCAAGCCTTATCCTAGCCGTCTTTTGCTAATCAATATTTTGATTATGCTTTATATTTTCCTGCGCACCAGCAATGTACAAGTATTCTCAATGAGAATGGTTCTTTACATTTTAATAGCCTGGTTGCTTTGGACATTCTATAAAATCTACCACAACTATTTTGTGGTTTATCCTAAAAAACAAAAATAGATTACCATTCAGTTAGACTAATTTCTTGCCCCTGCTCAGTTGTAGATATTTTATACAATTGTCCTGGGGCAATTTTTAAATCCACAATATTCTCGGCATCTTTAACAATAACCTGAGTATTTTTAAAATCCAAATCAGACAAAAACAACTGATTATTTTGCCTAAAAACAAAAGCCCCTTCCGCAGCCCAATCAACTAAATCAAGCTTTTGATTAAAACGTGCCAAAACTAATTTATTAAACACAGCATCAAATAAAACCAATTGGCCATTATCCATCAACAAAATTTTATTCTCCTCTGAAACAATCATTTCACTATCCAAATTTTCTGCCAACATCTTTAATTCACTACCTCTCAAAACCAATAATTTAGGTTTGTCCTCATCCACAAATTTCACTTTCAAAAAGGTCAGCTCATCTTTCTGAATCAAATTTACCGTTTCAATAATTTGATCAAAATCATATTTCTGCAAAACATTATCCATATTACGATCATAAACCAACAAATAATTTTGCCCATCCAAAAGCCAATGATCACCCAAATACGAAATCACCGAAAAATCCTTTTCCACAACCGAAACGGCCTGATTCGATAAATTATAAATTTTCACCTCACTTTCATTCTCCACAAAAAATTCCGAACCAATAGCATTCAGTTTTTCAAAACTCCCACCTTCACCTTCAAAACTAGCCAACATCACCAATTGATTTTCTCTCAATTGATAAAACTCCAATGCCCCCAATTCCGTTTTCTTAACCAAAGTATTATTCACCCATTTAGAATCAGTACTCAATAAATCACCAACTTTTTCCCATTCAACCACATCCAAGTCAGGAAAAATCAAATGATTACGCAAAATTGATACAAAGTCCGCCTGCACATCAACCTCATATTTCCAAGTAAGAAAGCCATCTTTAACCACCTCCAACTGATGCTTGCCAGGAAAAACATTAAAAATTTTCAAAGGCGGCTCACCAGACAATAACTTCCCATCCAAGAAAATCTGCCCCTCAGGAACCTCAATGCTCAAATCAATAATACTGGTTTTAGTAAAATTCTGGGCGAAGAAATCCAATTGATAACCATTGGTAATAATAATGGCAATTACCAAAGCCACAAAAAAAGCCACTACCACTAATGTATGAAAAACTATGGTAATGGCCTTTTTAAGTTTCATTGAAAAATTAAACAATGCTCAAAATTTCGTAGGTGATTGAACCAGATGGAACTTTGACATCCACCTTTTCTCCAACTTTACCACTTAGTAAAGCCAAACCTACCGGAGATTCATTAGAAATTTTCTCATTCAAAGGATCCGCCTCAGTTGTACCAACAATTGTGTATTCTTTAATTTCACCTACAACTTTTCCACTTAAAGCTTTGATTTTCACCTTATTTCCCAACTGCACACTCATTTGCTTTTTAGATTGTCCATGAGCATCATCTTCATCGATAATTTGCGCATACTTAACTTGTTCAGTAAGTTGCAAAATTCTACCTTCTACGAAAGCCTGTTCATTTTTAGCTTCTTCGTATTCAGAGTTTTCAGAAAGATCCCCGTAACTTACGGCTTCTTTAATTCTAGCTGCAATCTCTCTTCTTTTGGTATTCTCTAAATAATCTAGTTCTGACACCAATTTCTCTAAACCATCTTTAGTAACCAAAGTTACCTGAGATTGTTTTACCTTTGCTTCTGGTTTTGCTTTCGCGATTTTTTTCTCGGCCATGATTGTTTATAAATTAGGATTAATTTGGTCTGATTTTAACGCTAGTCGGATGTTCTTTCAATTTTTGTAGCACTTTTGCTTCAATTTGACGAATTCTTTCTCTGGTTACATTGAATTCCTGCCCCACTTCTTCCAGAGTATGCCCTACTCCATCCTTAAGTCCGAATCTCATTTCAATAATCTTTCTTTCTCTAGGTGAAAGATACTGAAGCATTTCATGAATATTTTCTTTGATCAATACACGATTAGTGGCTTCTGCCGGTTGTAATGCATCATCATCTTCGATAAAGTCCCCCAATTTGCTATCTTCTTCAGTACCAACTGGAGCTTCCAAAGAAACGATATCCTGAGAAATTTTTAAAATATGCTTCACTTTCTTCACATCCATATCCATTTCCGAAGCCAATTCTTCCACCGCCGGTTCACGCCCCAACTCTTGCACTAAACGTCTTTGAGCATGAGTTAATTTATTGATCGTTTCCACCATATGCACCGGAATTCTGATTGTACGAGCCTGATCTGCAATCGCACGAGTAATGGCCTGTCTAATCCACCAAGTAGCATAAGTAGAGAATTTAAAACCTCTTTCCGGATCGAATTTTTCCACCGCTCTAAACAAACCGATATTCCCTTCCTGAATCAAATCCAAGAAAGAAAGTCCACGGCCAATATACTTTTTAGCAATACTCACCACCAATCTTAAATTGGATTCCGCCAACTTAGATTTAGCTGATTGATCACCTTTTTTAATTCTTTTTGCCAAATCAATTTCTTCCTTACCGGTTAACAAATTGATTTTACCGATTTCACATAAATACAAACGAATGGAATCATTGGCGATTTCTCGCAATTCCACAGTTTTTTTCTCCTTAGGTTCAGGAACCGCTACACCATCTATCATTTTAGGTGGTTCCTTGGTTGGTAACATTTTATCTTTGGCATCCATTACTTCAATGCCCAAATCAATAAATAAGGCATAAACCTCATCTAATAAAACGATATCTTCTTCTAATTTTGGCAAAGCTTTCATTAACTCTTGATGAGTTACAAAGCCATGCTCTCTACCCTTTTTTACCAATCCTCTGATCTCATCCGGAAACTCTGCCAATTGATCATCCGACGGTTGGGCAATAAACTTTTTAGTTCTAGCCATGGAAAGAGTTTTGATTAAACTATTTTGAACTGATTTGATTGAGTTTTGTCAGTATTTCAGACATTTTGCTCAAATCCTCAGCCTGCTCAGCTTCCTGCAGTTGGCGATGCAATAAATCTTTTTCCTTTCTATAATGAACCGTCTCCATTTTCAGAATTATTTCTAATGCTTCTTTTTTGACGTCATCAAGCGATAAATTGGCGTACTTTTGCTCTATATAAAGACTTAAATAGGCAAATTGTTCTTTCCATTCTTCGGGCCATTCCGCAATGATGTTGGAGAAAGACTTAGCTCTCTCAACTGCTTGAGAGCTGGGTTGATTATAATAATCGATAATTTTATTGTAAATAGCTTTTACCTTTTCCGAAAATACTGATTGACTAGCATCAATTTTTATTTCAGAGAATACTTCGCTATATTGCATCATCAGACCAATCAGCAATTCCTCCATATTCAACTTTTTGGATGACAATTGTGATTCTTCTAGTAATTTAACCGGATGATCTTTAGATAATTTCAAATTATTCACCTCATCATAAATCACCCTCTCATTCACGCCCAAATCCGCCCCCAATTTCCGCACATACTGATCTTTTTCCACATTACTCTTCAAACGCATAAAGAAAGTGGCAAATTCAGCAATAATTTTCTTTTTATCAGCAAGCAAACCAGCATCATACTTTTGCAATAGCGAGTCATAAAAATAATCCGTGAACAAACGTGCCTTATTCGGCAATTCCGCCACCTGCTCAGGATGTTCCTTGGCATAATCAGCAATATCTTTCCCTTCGTCTAAAGTTAAAGCCTTCACCGTAAATTCAAAATCCTGGGTTAACTCGAATCCCCGACGCGCCGCCTCCTTGCCCGCCCCATCCATATCAAAACTTAAAATCAAATCCTTCACATAAGGTTTTAACAACGTTAACTGGCGCTTCGTCAAAGCAGTCCCATTCACAGCCACCACATTTTTTAAACCGTTCTGCCAGGCTGCCAGGGCATCCATATAACCTTCCACTATCACTACCGTCTGACTTTTCTTAATAAAATCCTTAGCTTGGAAAAAAGCATAAAGTAATTGGCTTTTTTGATAAACCAAGGTTTCCGGAGAATTTAAATATTTCGGCTCCTGATCTTTAGCCAAAGCCCGTCCTCCAAATCCAACCACTCTCCCCAAACTATCCCAAACCGGAAAAATCAATCTTCCGCGGAATCGATCAAAAATCTTATTCATCGAAGTATCCTTAACCTGAACAATTCCCCCTTTCAATAATTGATCTTTAGAAAATCCCGCTTTCAATAAATAATCATGAGTTTGCTCGTAAGAGTCAGGGGCATAACCAATCTGAAATTTCTTAATATTATCATCGGTCAAACCTCGGGAACGAATGTAGCCCAAAGCCTTAATCCCCTCCTCCGTATTCCATAAATTATCACAATAATATTGCGCAGTTTTATTCAACAATTCGAACAAAGCATCTTTATCGGATTTCTTAATATAAGCTTTAGAATTAGCTTTTTCTAAAACAATTCCCGTTTTATCCGCCAGCAATTTCAAAGCTTCAGAAAAATCAATTCCCTCCACTTCCATCAAAAATTTAAAAATATCCCCACCTTTATTACAGCCAAAACAATAAGCAATCCCCTTTTCCGGACTCACCACAAAACTGGGACTTTTCTCCGAATGAAATGGACAAAGCCCCTTCAAACTGCTCCCCACCCTCTTCAAAACAACATACTGAGAAACTAAATCCTCAATACTCATTCGCCCCTTTATTTCAGCTACATGATCTTGCATATCTAAATTCTCTTACGCTTGGGTTTTTGCTCCGCCGCCACTACAGACCAAAATCCTAGCAAAGCCATTAGGAAAAGTAAAATTAAGAAAGCCCACAATTTTTGCACTCCTTCCAGGAATAAAGCCATTAATCCAAAAGCACCGCAGGCCAAATATATAGTTAACAAAGCTTGCCTCACACTCATCCCCGCTTCCAATAAACGATGATGAAAATGCTTTAAATCCCCCTTAAAAGGTGAATTGCCAGCCAAAACTCTACGCAGCACCGTCCAAATCGCATCCAAAATCGGAAAACCCATTACCAAAAAAGCCGTAGCCAACTTCGCTCCGGAGAAAATCGCCAAAACCGCCAGGAAATAGCCCAAAAACATACTACCTGTATCGCCCATTAACATCTTGGCCGGATAAAAATCGAATAGCCAGAAAGCCAAACAAGCCATACCTAGAATCAAGGCCATAATGGCAATTCCCTGCTGATCAATCACATGAAAATCCGGCTTAATACTCAGAAAAAATATCACCAAACAAGCAATAGTAGAAACCCCGGAAGGCAAACCATTTAATCCATCAATCCAATTAATGGCATTCATCATCAGCATCAACCAGAAAATCGTTGCCAAAGCCGCCAAACCTCCCACTATCCAAAAGAAATTCCCTCCTCCTAACCCTTGTAAAAAATTATGTAAAGTTTCCCCCAAAGGCAGTGAAATCAAATCAATTTGCACTCCAAAACTAAACACCAGCACCGCCACCAAAAACTGAATAGCCAGCCTGATCCACGGACTCAGCCCCCTAAAATCATCCAAAAAACTCATCACCCCAATCAGCACCCCGCCTATTAAAACCCCAAAAAGTTCCCAAGTAATAGGCAAAAACAAAAACACTCCAATATAAAAAGTCACAATAATCGCCAAACCACCATAATAAGGAATCGGCGCTCTCTTTAAGCCATACTTATGAGGTCTATCCATCAATCCCCATTGCGGAAAAAATTTCTTCACGCCAAGACAAGTCAGCAGCCCGATCAGAAAAGCCGTTAAAGCTATCAAAAGATAATTCATGGCAAATTAAAAAGTTGCCTCGACTATATTAAATTTTCTCAAAAATTTCAATTTATCCGAATTGTCCACAAACTCCACTACCCCAACCGTTTGACCACGCCAGATAGCCAAGGCTTTTTCTTTTACCTGCCATTTATCCTCAATAAAATTTCCCAATGACAAAGTCCGATAATCATCATCTTTTAACTCAATTTTCTGCCAATCCGGCAATAAAGTCGTCGCATCCAAAATATTAGCCAAAACAATTTCCTTCTCTAATTTACCAGAATCAATCACTTTCAAGTCCTCTACCGAAGTTTTAGAAATACTGTCCCGACGCAAATCTTGAACATAGGCCCCGGTATTTAATTTTTCACCCAGATCAGCGGCAAGACTTCGAATATAAGTTCCACTGGAACAATGTACTTTTAAAGTTAACAGAGGAAATTCATATTTCACTATATTAATAGAGAAAATTTCCACCGGACGAGCTTTTAACTGAAAATCTCTGCCTTTGCGAGCCAAATCATAAGCTCTTTGCCCATCTATTTGTATTGCCGAAAAAATCGGCGGCACCTGCTCTATTTTCCCCACAAAATTTTCCTGCAAAGTTTTCTCAATCAATTCCAGCGAAGGCTGTTCAACCTTTTTACGAATAATTTCCCCTTCTCCATCATAAGTATTACTCACCGCCCCCAGCTCCGCCGTCACGGTATAAACTTTGTCACTAATCTCCAAATAAGGCAGCAACTTCGTATACTCCCCCAACCCCATAATCATCAAACCACTAGCCAGCGGATCCAAAGTCCCCGCAAACCCAACCTTCTTCTGCCCCAAGGCTCTTCTCAAACCCAAAACCAATTTGAAAGAATTGATCCCTTTCTCCTTATCTATAAGCAAAAACCCATTAATCATTATTCTAATATATTTAAATAAAAACCAGTCCCCAGAAAGAGAAATTTACATTTTTGAAAAAGGGGTCCAATTTTATTTTTCAAAAATGTAAATTTCTCTTTCTGGGGACAATACATTTTAATTAATTATAGTTCTACCATTAAGGGTTGGGACAGAATCTCTCGAACTACTTTTCTGTCATCCCATGGAATTTTTTCGTCTCCAATGGCTTGAACTGTTTCTGCACCCTTGCCGGCAATTACCACAGTATCGCCCTTTTCGGCCATTCTTAGAGCGAATTTGATTGCTTCGAAGCGGGTTGGGATTTTCCAGAATTTTTCGCCTTCTTGTCGATTCACTCCTTTAGAAATATCTTCGATAATTTTCCAGCGACTTTCTTCATAAGGATCATCATCAGTTAATATCAACATATCCGAAAATTTATCAGCTGCTGCGCCCATTTTAGATCTTTTAGCTTTATCTCTACCCCCGCCCGTTGCTCCAAAAACAGTAATTAATTTGCCGGGAGTTTGATTTTTATAAAGTTCCAATAAACTCTTTAAACTTTCTTCGGTATGAGCATAATCAACAATCACAGCAAAATTCTGCCCGCAATCAATTTGCTCAAAACGTCCAGCTACCGTAGAAGCTTTTTCCAAAGCAGTCTTAATTACACTAACATTAATCCCATTTGCCAAAGCCACCGCAGCTCCGGCCAAAGCATTATAAACACTGAATTCCCCAGGCATTTTCATAGAAATATCCAACTGATTATTGGGCACATGCAAAGTAAAATCCACACCAGTTTGCGAATATTTCAAATTACTGGCCGAACACGCGCCTCCTTTTAACCCAAAATCATAACGTTTTTCCGCTTTAAATTGATCAAAATATGCAAAATTCTCATCATCTTTATTCAAAATAATAGTTTTAGCAATTTTTGGTTTACGTGCCGAACGATTAATTTTCCCAAACAACAACCCCTTTGCCCTTAAATATTCTCTAAACCCACCATGATAATCCAAATGATCTTCTCCAATATTAGTCAAAACCGCCGTATCAAAATTTATTCCCCAAACACGATTTTGAATTAAGGCATGAGAAGAAACTTCAATCACCGCAAATTGGCAACGGGCATTAACCATTTGTCTAAGCATTTTTTGCAGGAAAAAAGGGCTTAGAGTAGTCATTTTTGACTCATTAATCCAATTGTAATTAGCAACTTGAAAATTAATAGTGGAAGTCATACCAACTCTATACCCAGCTTCTGTTAATATTCCGGCTATCAAGTTAGTAGTGGTAGTTTTGCCCTTGGTTCCAGTCACACCAATCACAGCCAAGTTTTTAGACGGGAAACCATAAATAATCGCTGCAATCACAGCCAACATTTTATGATAAAAAAGTCTGATCGGATGTCTTTCTGGAATTATTTTTTTTAAAGTCTTAATCATGAGTTTTTGTTAGCTTATTTTTATTATGCAATTTACTGGCAATATTACTAGGCAAACTGACCAGCGCAATTATTAACCAGAACATCAAAGCCAAATCATTTTTGAAAAAATGCGTATCAATTTGACCATGTATCAGAATCAGAATCAGCATAGTTACCCCAATCAATTTAAAATATTTATCCTTAAAATCAATTGTTCGAATATATCCGGCAAATGCTGACACTATAATAATCAAGAACATCAACAAGCCACCTAAGCCAAGATTCAACCAAAATGCCAAGAAAATATTATGCGGATGAATCATCACCCATTCATAAGGAGCTTTCCCGAGTATATTGGCCGCCTGTAAATTATAAACCGCCTCATACTGGCCTAAACCGATTCCCAACCAAGGGTTTTGAGCAATTAAAGCCGCCGAAATCTGATAAATTTGTAAACGCACCGAGCTGGAACTTCTTTCCGCCAATTCCAGCAAAACCCGCCACTTTTCCGTATTCACGAATAATAACAAAGCCGCCGACACAACTATGGCTGCTAATATCAAAAGCAAATAAACTATATATTTAAGTCTAATCAGCTCTTTTTCACGTCCATTTCTCTTAAATAAATTCCAGTTAAGCATCAAATAAATCACCATTGAGCCAATTACACCCAAAATCGCCCCATAAGACTGAGTTAATAATAAAGCAATTGAATAAATAAATGCTCCACAGGCAATTAAAAAGAAATTACTGAATTTAAAATTATTTAAAACCAATCTCACCAATTGAATCCACAAAGCCACGACGGCTGGCGATAAATACATAGCCAGGTAATTTGCATTAATAAATGGACCGGAGGCCCGCCCATCCATAGTCAAAAAATCTCCGGAAAAATATTGATAAAAAGCCCATGCCACTAAAGGCAAAGCCGAAACAATAAAGCAATTTAAAGCCGTTTTCAGCTGACCCTTCTTAGTAGTGAGCTTATACAGCATCAAATAATACAGTGCCGGAATCAACAGCCAGCCTTTAGCAATGCCCAAAGCTACCCGTCTCCCCTCAAACACCGTATTCCCATCAGTCAAAACCACACTGGAAGGAGCAATCAAAACACTTGGCACAACAATCAATAAAAACACCAAACCCGCCCACCAAACATGGCGATTATTCTTCAAAAAATTCATCAACTCAGCCCTCCAACCCTGTTTCCGCCCCCCCGCATAAAATTCCGCCAATCCCTGAGTCAAAAACACCGCAAACAAAAACCCAATAGCCAACTCCACTAAATTAGTAGGAATACCAGAAATCTCCACCTTCACTAAATATAATGGGAAAATTAAAGGCAACCAGAAAACCAATTTTAATAGTTGCTTGAACACGCTTAATGAGTTGTTTTGTATTTTTCCAATTGCATACGAAGTTTAGCTTCCAGAAGGTCAATTCCTTCCTCAATCGATTTGCAAAAAATTTCCGCTCTTAAAACCGAACCCGGCACAGTCATAGTCACTTTCATTTCAATATTTTTGTCTTCTACACTTTTTTCCAGCAATTCCACATCAACCTTAGCCATTACTGAAGGATCCTCAACAATTTTGAAAATACTCAAAGAATTGAGCTTACTCTCAATATATTCCTTCTGACCTTCCCCTAAATGAATGTTTTTTTGATGAATTTGGATTTGCATAGTCGTTTTTTAGTTTTTAGGCATTTGGAGTATAGCACTGGCAGGGGTTTGCAGAAAGACCATTTTTTTGGTATAATTCCAAGATATCATTATATATAAAAAGTTATGGCCATAACTATCGACAACTCCCAAAACCTCAATTTTGGTGAGCGTACAGCCCAAAGGATCGCAGAGGAAAGTATCTGGGAGCAATATAGCTCTCGAGCTAAATTTCACCTAACCACCATGTCCAAAAGCTTGGCTGAGTTAGCTGAAAAGACTTTTCCAAATGACGATTACAACAATAAAGCTTATCAGGAAGCCATTATCAAATCCTTAACCGATACAATCTCTCCGGAAATCGGCATCAAGGATTTTTGGCTGAAAATGGGTGAACAAGGCTGCAAGAGCTTGGAAATTGAGAACGGCCATCTTAATTTCTACCTAGAAAACGGCAAATTAATCGACATTAGACCTTACACACAAACAATCGTTTTTGAAGCACATTCCAGCTATTACAAACAAAGACAATTAGAAAGAAGCGAAAAGATCAAAGAGGCTAAGCGCCAATTGAATCAATTGATGAAAGAAATTCGCAAATAATTATCACAAAAAATAAAAAACTAAGACCCACAAAAATATGATTAACGACCAAAACAAATTACTTTCTCAAAGCCATTCAAATGGTTTCTCAGATCAATCAGCTTTATCCAAGCGTTTGATTTTTAAAGACGGACCAGAAAAAGCGGCTGGCTCACAGGAAAAACCTGAAGAGAAAAAAGATTCTATTCTACATGATGTAGATTTCGATAAAAAATATTTAGATAAAAGAGCTTCAGAAACCTTCAACGGTAATTTCGACACTTCCATTGCTCAAATGGTCAACAATATTCAGGAAATCAGCAATGAAATTGATCGCAATGTTTTAATTACAGATTTAAGTAAAGGTTTGGAAGAAAGTATTTCCAAAAACTTGGGAATGGATAAAGCCAAATTCGGAACTGAATTATTGGCAAAAGGTTGTGACAAGATCCGCCTGCATTACAATAACGCCACCGACACTTTAGAATTCCAATTTTTGAAAAAGAACGGCGAAAAAATCACTTTCAATCAAAAAGATATTTCCATTCAGTATGTTCCTCGTAATTTGAGCGAAAAAGTTGAATTTGAAAAATCCAGAAGCACAGAAGCTTTTGGGGAAAAGAAAGTTAATAGTAATAAGGAATTAAGAGAAATGATTCCCGCTCCTCAAAAAGGCGACATGATTATCGTTACCAGAGCCGGAAAATATGAAGAAGGTCATGCCAGAGCTGGCCAATGGTACGAAACCAAAATCAAATGTATTTACGATACAGAAAAGAAAGCCTTCGTTGTACCTGGAACTAAACAGGAAATTTACATTTATCGTGGCAACAAAGTTGCTTACTTACCTAGCAATGTTGAAAAAGCTCAACCAAAATTAACTTTAAAGGTTGGTGAAAATGAATTGCCAATCGTGGCCGAATACGAAATTCAGGATGGAATTAGTTATAGCAAATTAGCCGAACAAATTTTAAGCGAAAACGGCGGTGGAATCGTTCAACCGGAAATTGCCAAAATTATTCAGGATACTTTAATTAGCAAAACTGAGTACGCTGCTTTGCTAAAAGCTGCTCACGAAGCCAATGGGAAAACCGATCGTTTACCAATTGTTATTCCAAATACTCAAGTCGGTCGTAAATCTGAACTTCGTAAAGCTAATGAAGAAAAAGAATTTGCTGAAAAATCTACTGAAGTAGCTGCACAAGCTGCTGCAGAAATTCAAAAATTAATGGGCGCTGCCCTAGTTGATGTTCGCAAGAGATTAGACAAAGATGAGCAAGCTGATTTCGATCAAGCCATCAAAACTTTCAAAAAAGAATTCGCCGCTGCAAAAACTAAAGCTGCTAAAGATGAATTAATTACTGACTTAGTTGAAGAGTTGGATAATAATTTCTCTGACGATGGCAAATCGAGAGAAGTAAATGCTGATTTAGTTGACCTACTGGACAACAAAACAGCCTGGGATACAGCTTGGATAGAAGGGAAAATTACGGGTATTGAAAACCTTAAAGCTATCGTTGCCGCCAGCCCAGCCTTGAAAAAATTCAACGCCGCGAAATTAAGAGATACCGTTTATAATATTTTAGAAGCAGGCGATAATTCCACCTTCAACTCCTTCGACGTAATGAAAGCTTTGGGACTTGGATTCCCAGGCGGAGCTGGACTAGAACAATATAATATTGATACATACAGTGAACTACAAGGCTTAGCTGCTATGATTCCGGATCAATTAGATCCACCTAAATTCAAAGACGCTGCTCTTGATAAAGCCTATCAAGCTGCCTTATCAATCGTTCAACCCGTAGAAGCATTCTCCAATACTATTGCTGGAATGAAATTATCTGGAAAAACTCTAGCTTCAAAAACTGAAACTGGCAAAAAAGACGTTGAAGTTAATGCTAAAGATCCAGAAGGCAAACGTAACTTAGCAAAATTAATTCAAATGGCTGGCTTGAATTTAGATTCTGCCATTACTCATTTTGATACGGATGGAGACATGTACGCCGGCAAAGTTAGTTTACAAGGACGTAAAGCTATTTTGGAAGTAATCGACAACGGTACTTTACAAGGTTGGACAGTTAACGTTAAAGACCCTCGTGGAGCTTTAATCACTTCTTCCAAAGAAAAAGGGAATTTCGACATTGAAGATCACGTTAATATAGTTAGAAATGCTATCCTTGGTTTGGCCGTTGATAGCAAAACTGATACTTCTAAATTAGAAGAAATTGATTTTGGAAAAGCGAAATATGGAAAATTCAGTATCAATCAATTGGAAAAACTATCTGGAGATATTCCAGGTATATCCTGGAAAGAATATCCAGGTAAAATTAAGGGTGAAAGTATCTATCAAGGCACAAGCAAAGTATTAAACACATTTAATGTTTTAAATTCAGCACGCATTGTTGACGAACCAACTAACCTTAGAGAATTCAATGAAAATGACGAAGTAAGAATCAATTTTAATTACAAAGGCCAACCACTAACCTTGAAAGTCGTTAATGGTAGCAATTACTGGAGATTTGCCTTAGCAAAAGGTTATGATCAAACAGAATTTAAAGACGAAAATACTGTCACAGACAATTATGGTTTAGATCTTGAGGATGATAAAAAAGAACTAGATGCTATCTTCAATAAACTTCCAGAATATGCTTTAACTAAAGAAGCAATTGCTGATGAACCAGCTATCTCAGTATACGGACCTGCTCTCACAAAATTCAATGAACAAGTTGTAGGAGACAAGAAAAATGCTCTTACCAATGCTCAACTTTTAGAAACTATTTTCCAAGTCTACACTTTCGCGGAACTTGTTAATCAAGGTGTAATCGAAAAGGTTAAAAACAAACCAAATGAATATGTAATAGTAGACTTACCTAAATCTTTCACTGAAGACCCTGCAACCATGGCGCGCATGAAAGAATTAGCTTTCGCAGTAAAACAAGGCAAAAATGTAAATGAAAAACAACGTGGTGCAGTTGAAGGCGCTCGTGAAAAAGCTCGTGAAGGTTTGAATTCCAACAAAGTTTATTTATCAAGAATTGCGGAAATTTTCGGTAAAAGCGCTACGCTTACCGATACTGACGGCCGCAAAGTTACTATGGAGGAAATCGACAACACTGGAGCTAAAAGTGAATATTTGGAAGATATCTATTTCCAAACTACTAGCGGTGAAGCAGCCAATGACCGTTTCTTAGAAAAAGTTTTAGAACCTGGACCAGACAAAATTAATGTTGAAAAAGCCAAC
>JBOFLO010000086.1:0-30283 GCA_051657905.1 Candidatus Altimarinota bacterium
TGCATCATAAGGTGGAACAAAATCTTTTAACATTTTCGAAGCGCAAGTAGTTTGAGTTCCTTTAGTATTGATAATATCTTTAATTGCCAAAGGCACGCCGTCAATTTCAGAAAGCTCTTTTCCCGCAGCCCGTCTTTCATCAGCCGCCACCGCTTCCGCCACAGTTTTCGCTCTATCCACATGAATATAAGCATTCAAATCAGGATTTTTCTCAGCAATTTTATCCAAATAAAATTCAGCCAATTCTTTGGAACTGAATTTCTTCGCCTGCAAATCTTCACTGATTTTTTTTAATGTTAAATTTTCCATTTTTATAAATTATTCTTCTTTAATTACCGCCTTCACCGAAATTTGATTATTAACTTTAGGCAAAACTGAACAATCCAACAATTGATCGGCTGCCTCAAATTTTTCCACTTTATCCTCCCGCATCACACTACGCAAATCATTCATACCTATAGTCATTTCCGTATCCTTGGTATCCGTTTCATTCAAAATATTCATATAACCCAAAATCGAGTTCATCTGCTCAGCATATTTTTTCACCTCTGCCTCGCTCAACCCCAATCTTGATAACACTGCCATATGTTTAATTTGTTCCTCGGTCACAATATCTCCCACCGCTTCATTTGGCTTTTTTTGCTCACTCATAAATAACCTTTAAAA
Source organism: Candidatus Altimarinota bacterium (assembly GCA_051657905.1). Lineage (GTDB taxonomy): Bacteria > Patescibacteriota > Gracilibacteria > UBA1369 > UBA1369 > JBOFLO01. Next base: position 667 of record JBOFLO010000086.1, read on the forward strand.
TAACAACAAAATTTTACACATTTAAGTTCAAAAAACAAGCTCCGACCCTTACTTTAAGCTTTTCAAAAAAGCAAAAAAAAACTATAATCCAAACAGTTTAATCCGGTTTTTCAATTATTTATCTTAATTTGTTTGCAGTGCCTATACTTTTAGATTCAAATAGCGCTCCTGCCACCCCCATAATTCCTCAAGCTCCGGCAGGTTTTTCCTCTCAAACCAACCCACGTTTAAATAACGATATTCTAACTCCTGTTCGCCAAACCGCTTTAATTTTCTTTTTTCTAATCGGTCTCACTCACATTATCAGCGGATTAATGGCCAGTAATGAGCTAGGTTTACCTCTTTCTAACTTAATTAATAAGGTATTAGACATCCCTTTTGCTATTATCGCAACTATTTTCGGCCTCTCAAACTTCCCTATCAGCAGTCAAAATCCCAGGAAAGGCCTTTATTTAGCCGTAATGGGGGTAATTTGTCTTTTAGTTTTGGGCGTTTTGGTTTATATTAACCTCCTCATACCAGACCGCAGCATTATTTAATTGTTAGTTATCAAATGTTTTTCCTTAAATCAGACAAACACAGTCATCGGAACAGCGTCATGGCTTTCGGCACCTTCGACCTTCTGCATGCCGGACATGAACATTATCTGCAACAAGCAAAACAATTAGGCGATCACCTGATTGTCGTGGTCTCGCGCGATCAAACCGTACGCAGCGTAAAAGGCGAAAATCCCACTAATTCCGAAAAAGCCCGTGTCGAAAATTTGAAAAAAACCGGCTGGGCCGACAAAGTTATTTTAGGAAATTTACATGATAAACATGCCGTTATTCTAAAATATAAACCAAAGATTTTAGCACTTGGCCACGATCAATTCGTCTTCACCCAAAAACTCGGTAAAACTTTAATTGATTCCGGGTTGGACACGGAAATTATCCGTTTAATGCCTTATCACCCTCAAGTTTACAAATCTTCAATACTTAGACAAAAATCCTCCGAAACTGAAAGCTCACTACTTATTCCCGAGAAACCAGCCATTCAATTAAACTAAATCCTCGAGTCTAGCCATGAACAAAAATAAAAAAATCACCACAGTCGAATTAAAAGGCAGCCCCTGGCTTTCCTTTCTTCGCGGCGTTCAGCTCGGCCTCACCAATCTCTGGCGCAACAAACTCCTCACCGGCGCTACAGTTTTAGTAGTGGCCATCATGATTTGTATTTTTAACATAATCCTGGCCGTTAATTTCATTTCTCAAAACGCCTTACAAAACCTCAATCAAAAAGTGGATTTGGTTGTTTACTTAAAAGACAGCATCAGCACCTACGATTCCAGCAGTATGGTTGAAGAAATCAAACAATTACCCGGCGTCACCAAAGTAGAATTCATTTCCAAAGAAAAAGCTTTAGACATTATTTCCAAAACCTATCCGGAAACTGCCGAATTTTTAGTTAAATTCAATCTCAATAATCCTCTACCACCAAGCATAAGTATCGGAACCTCCAATGCTGAAAATTACCAAAACATCATCACACATTTAGAAAATAGCCGTTTCAAAGACTTCATTGATCAAAGCCAAGAAAATGATGAACGCAGCGATCAAAACATTCTCTCCTCCACCGCTCTCAATCTGATCAACATCAATAATTTCATCAAACAATTGATTTTCTGGGTGGTATTTATTTTCATCATCGGAAGCTCTTTAATTGTTATCAATGCCATTCAATTAACTATTTTCATGCGCAAAAGTGAGGTCTTCATCATGAGATTAGTTGGCGCCACTCATAACTTTATTCGTCTACCTTTCTTGGTAGAAGGTTTTGCTTACGCTTTACTGGCTGTTACACTTAGCTTCATTATATTCTTCTTGGCTAGCCAAGCCTTGGGCTTGGAAACGCTCGGTTTACTCGGCGAAATCAATCAAGTAGATTTACCAAAAATCTTCGTTATTGAACTCGCTCTAACCGCCATTCTAAATTTAATCAGCTCTGGAACAACCGTTCAGCATTATTTAAAAAGTAAATTAATCATTCATTAATCCCTGACTTGAGATATCAAAGTTTAACAGGATTGATTTTAAAAAAACAAAATCGTGGAGAAAACGACAGCTTTTTAACCGTTTTCAGCCCGGAATTAGGCAAGTTTAACGCCCTTGGCAAAAGCACCCGCAAAATCATGAGTAGCAAAGGCAGCCATTTGGAAACACTTAATTTTTGCCATCTCCAAATTTACAAATTAGGTCAGCAAAATATTATTACCGAATGCCGCACCCAAAAATCTTTTTTGAAAATAAAAAATGATTTGAAAAAAGCTCTTTACGCCCAAACCGTTCTGGAAATTATCAACAAAGGCACCGACGGCCAAGAACAGGCAGCAGAAATTTTTGAACTATTAATTTCCACTTTAAATTTACTGGAACTCGACGGCCAGGAAGACTTCACTTTAGAAAAATTCAAAATCCGTTTACTGAATTTACAAGGAAGTTTGCCTGAAATCGCTTACTGTTTTTACTGCACCAAAAAATGGCTAATCGATCAAAACGCCTCTCTTGATCAATTAGGAAACCTCAGCTGCCAAGACTGCGTCCATCTAAGCGAACACAAATTCATCCCGGTCAATTTCCGCATCATCAAATTAATTCACTTCCTCTGCAACACCCGCCAATCCGACCTCAACCTAAAAATCACCCCCGAAGAACTTTTCCAACTCCGCCAAGTAACAAATCTCTTCCTCCAAAACTACTTGCACCAAGACATCAAAACCGAAAAGCTACTGCAAGTCTAATCTCCCAAATGCCAAAGGGATTAATAGGGTATTTTAAAAAATAAAAAGTACAATCAGTTACCTGTACCTACGGTAAGCCTTTTTTAAAATACCCTATTAATCCCGGGAAATCTTACGAACTCCACTTATCATCCCCAAGCTTTTCATCAATTCTTGTAAATGTTTTTCATCATAAATATCAACCACCATTTTTCTGGTGATTAAATCCCCATCGCGCTTCACCAAAGCAAAATCCAATACAGTTACACTTTTATCTTCCAAAAATCCCACCACATTTTTCAAACAATCTTTTTGATCATTCATTTCCAGCAACATCGAAACATGATATTTATTTAATTTAGATTTTCCTTCGCCACTTTCCAACTTTGCTTCCAATAAACGTGATGCATCAGTATTTTTCAAAAACCGGCAACCAACCTTATGAACACTAACCCCTTTCGCTTTTGTTATATATGCAACCAATTCATCAGTTAATTTCGGTTTACAGCAACTAGACAAACGATACGGCATATTTGTCTCACCACCAATAACCAACTTGGTACTATTAGAAGTTATTTTTTTCACCCCCCTCATCGGCAAAGGTGAACGCATTTGCTGAGCAACCTTAGCCCCCGACATCACCACATCAAAAGACTTCCCATAAGCATTTTTAAAAGCAGTCATGGCTGTAAAACGCCCTGCCCCGATGCTTTCCAAGATTATCTCCCTATCTTTTAAATTGGTAGATCTACCTTTATAAGTTTTCAAAAAACTATATTGATCATCCAAAGCAGGTAAATTAGCTTTTTCCAATAATTCGTCCAAACTGTCCCGCCCCTGATCCAACAAAGTCTCATGATTCAACGAACGGAAATAATTTTTAATTCTATTTCGCGCCAATTTAGTTTTCACAAATCCCAGCCAACTCAACTTAGGCGCCGGCTTAGGGGAGCGCACAATTTCCACAATATCCCCACTTTTCAAATGATAATCAAGTGGCACCACCGAACCATTCACCTTAGCCAAATAACAAGCATGACCAACTTCCGTATGTATGGCATAAGCAAAATCCAAAGGCGTCGCTTCCTTTGGCAAATCCACCACCAAATTATCCGGCGTTAAAGCAAAAACCTTATCCTCATATAAGTTCATCTTCAACGGAATTGTACGAATATCCGAACCCACCAAATTATTTCGCAAATCTTCCAAAGCCCTTAACAATTTTTCTTCATTCTGCATCTCCGAGCTTTCCTTATAGGCCCAATGCGCCGCAAAACCATTCTCGGCAAATCTATGCATTAATTCCGTTCTGATCTGAATTTCGGTAGGTTTTTCAGCGTCCACGGCATCCAAACCGATTACAGCAGTATGTAAACTCTGATAACCATTCTTTTTGGGATGCGCTACATAATCTTTAAAACGATCCGGCAAAGTTTGATACTTCGAATTCAATAAGCTCAGCACCGCGTATAATTTCTCAATATCTTCAGAATTATCCACCTGTTCACCATAACTCGGTAAAATAATACGCATGGCATAGATGTCATACACATCACTTAAAGTAGCCGTCTTACGTTTTAATTTTTTATAAATACTATAGATATTTTTAATACGAGCAGAAACTCTAGCCTTCAATCCATTCTGCTTTAACAAAACTTCAATTTCTTTTTTAACTCTTTCCATATCCTGCTCACTTTGTGACATATATTCATCCAAATCCTTTTTCAAATTCTGATATTCCTGAGGATAAATATATTTGAAAGCCAAATCCTCCAAAGTTAAACACATATCATAAAGCCCCAATCTGGAAGCAATCGGCACATATACATCCAAGATTTCCCGCGCATTGGCCTTCTGTTTCTCCAAACTCTTAAACTCCAAAGTTTCCATATTCTCAATACGATCCGCCAAACGAATCAAAATCACTCTAAAATCATAAGCCAAAGTAATAAACATTTTGGAAATCACCTTAGTATCCGAAGCCGAATAACGAGACTTAATCGAGTTTATTTTCCCCAAACTCTCCACCAGCCCCCGCACTTCCTCACCAAAAAGCCTTTCTATCTTCTCCAAATCACAACGCGGCGAATAACAGGCACTAATCAAAATCGATGCAATTATCGTAGCCTGATCGGGATTTAATTTAAGGATTTTCTCAGTAGTAAGCCTTAAAGCACGCAAATAATAGGACTCACCAGAGTATCTATAGAGGGAATCATAAAGGAAATGGGCATGTTCCAGGACTTTTTCTAAAACCTGACCTTGTTCAGCCGGAAAATATGGCTGCAATTTTCTTTTGTAAAGCTCCTCAAGCTTCATAAAGAGTTTAAAATCGGCCAAACTATACTATATCTTGGGGCAGAAAGGAAGCCCAAACCACAATTTATTCAATAACTAAGTCAAGGCCGGAATTTGGTATATCTCGCACCTTCACCCCTGTTACCAAGGCCCCTTTATTCTTTTCAATAGCTTCAATACGCACTTTCATTCTTAAAAGTATTGTTTCATAAGCCTCATACAAATTAGTCATGGCCGCCAATTTCGCTCTAAATTCAGCCTGTTTCTGCGTCACCTCCACAAAAGCCCCCAATAATTCATCGGCCTTTTCCCCCTCGTAAGTGCTCAATGAAGTAAAAAAGTCCGCTTCAAAACGATCTTTATCAGGATTTGTACTATTTAAAGCAATTTTCAATTCATCAGCCTGCACCCCAATTTCCTTTCTTAAAGCATTCCCATCATCAAAAGCTTTTTGCAATTCTTCCAAATACTTATCCAAAGCTAAATCTCTTCTCACCGACTGACTCAAATACTCATCTATGTTTACCGTATTGGTATTATTAAGTTTTTCCAATTCCTCCACATATAAAATAAATCTATTCTTCAAATAATTTTCTTCTTCTCTAAAACCATAATAAAGCGCAGCCGTAATCCCAGTTTCCCCCACAAAAATCGGCTCCGCTAAATTTCCAAAATAATATGCCACTTTAAATGAAGGATATGCCGTATCCATAGCATCGCCACTATTTTCACCAAATAATTCAGCACTTCTAAACCCATTACCTCTCAACAATTCCAAATCAATAATTTGCAAATTAGGATCAGCCTGCTGCAATACCAATCTAATATCCCCAGGTTTAAATAAATCCATCACCCTATCAATCAATTTAAGCGAAGACCCGAGCCAAAATGCCCCTATCACCAAAGCGATTAAAATCACCGCTCCAATAATTTTTTTAATTAATTCTCCGCCAAAATCCGTATCTTCGGCATTGGATGACAAAACTTCCTGAACCTCATTTTCAGCCACATCTTTCTTAGCAAACCTTCCACTCACCCAATCAAACATCTTGCCCAAGAACCCTTGTTTAACCGGAATTTCTTCTAAAGAATCCAAATGCTGATTCAATTCCGAAACTTTTTGCAAATTTTCACTTTCCCTCAGCCTTTCCTGCTCATCCAAATCCACTTCCGGCTGAACCTCTTCAACATTTTCAAAAGCCTGCACACTGGCAGGCACCTCCAATTTTCTAATATCCGGAGCTGGCTCATTAACAATTTCCGGCTGGGCTTCTTCCTGCACATCATTTTCCACAGCTTCAGGCAATTCTTGCTCTGCCTCCTCAGTTTCAACAGTTTCTTTTGGCTGAAAATAAACCTCTTTAACCTGAGGTTCAGCCTCCACCACCTGTTCTTCCTGCAAATCTTCAGTATTTTCCATGGTTGGCGGCAATGGCGGTGGTACATCCAAATGTTCATAAGCGGCGCTTTCCTCTTCGGTCAAAGCAGCTCCCTCATGCGCCGTCCCAATCATTTTTGGCATTTCTAAGCCGCTAAATTCTTCCCCCTGCGGATCTTTAATTTCCTGCAAAGACAAATCCGGAGCCACCTCAATAGCAGTCCCTTCAGTCTTAGGATTTAAAAAAGATACATCTTTTGCCACAGGTTCCGCTCCCTCTTCCGCTCTTTTTTTCTGTCTTCTACGTCTTCTACGCTCCTTCTCTCTTAGTCTCTGAGCCTCAGTTTTTGGCTTTTTTAAAGGCACAGCAGAGTTTTGAGCATCACTTTGCCCATTCGATTGTCCCGCAGTCCCAGTTTGTCCAAAATTTTCTTCAGCCATTAACTAGCTAAATTAACTTCTAATATCGCTTTATTATAGCACAAAACCACCCGTTTGACCATGCCGCTTAAATAGACTATGATCAAATCTTCCCAACTAAAAAACAAACATCATGAACAAAAACACCGAAAATTCCGAAAAAGCCCTCAATAAAGAGCAAAACACATCAAACGAACTGACTTCACACCCCTCTGAAAATCTCCAAAAAATCCTAGAAAATCTACTTAATTAATTTCCAGCTTATTTTTACTGTCTATCAGCTCTAAAAACAGCTGCCCAGGCAAAAACTCCAATTCTTCTCCACTTTGATCAAAAAACTCCATCATACGGCCATCTTTCCTCTGCCATTGCCCTATTCGCCATTTTCCTTTTTGCAAAAGCCAAAACTCACCTTCCCCTGTAGTTCGTAATTCCAAGCGCCCATCCTGGTCATATGGACGATATTCAGTAAAAACAATCCCAACCTTTTCTGGCGTAACCGCCTCATTACCATCCAAATGCAATTTCCCTCCGACATAGCGCTGATAATCACCAGTTTTTTCCTGATAAATATAATCAATTTCATAGGCTTTTTCAGAAAAATCCAAATTAATGAATTTCGCCTGACTCAAGCCACTCATTTCTATTTGATCAGAAAAATTAAAGTAAGATTTATTAAAATCAAAAGTCCATTTTAAAACACCTAAATTGCTTACAATATCCTGCCCCCTCACAAACAAATTATGAGGCGCCGAATACCTTCTATCTCTTCTAAAATAATTTATCCCTTCATAAACCAATCCATTTAAACCCAAAATTCTCTCATTTCCATAAATTGCTTTCAAAGCATCATCACTTCCCCCAGCATGCAAAAATACCGCCTGAAATTGCTCAGCTAACTCCACCAAATAAGGCCTGGCTGATCGCAATGGCCCCACCTGCTCAGGCAAATCCCGACCAAATATCGCCAAATACCTGGTAATCCCCCCCTCCGCCGGCATTTCATAAACTATCTGCGCCTTACTCAAGCCCTTTTGCTGCGGCCTAGAACTCACTTCATTCTCTACAACCACCGCCACTACATAATCCTCTTTCACCTCAATTTTTCGCCCATCCAATACTGAATAATAAATTACCTCAGGCTTTTTCTCATCCTCCTTTTTCGGCTTCCCATTACCAGAAACAGCCTCCTTTAATAAATTTGCTGAAGTATTTTCAACAGTTTTATTTACTCCCCATCCTCCCGCCAAACTAAAAACAAAATAGCCCCCAATCAAGGAGGCTATTAATATGACAATAATTAAAAGTGTTTTTCTCAATTAAAAGAAAATTACTCAGCTTTTTCTTCTTTCTTTTCTTCACCTTCTTTAGCTTCACCTTCAGCAGCAGTAGGTTCAGCTTTAAGCTCTTCAGGAACTTCAGCAACTTGTTCTACGAATTCTTCAACAGCAGATACAGTTACCAATACAGTTTCAGGTTCATCCATAATTTCCACCTTATCACCAAGTTTCAAATCACTAATATGAATTGAATCACCAATATTTTCCAATTTAGAAACATCGATTCTAATTTCATGTGGGATATCCATTGGTAAACAATTAACTTCAATTTCATGCTTACTCACAGTAACCACACCATTGAAATTCTTCACTGCTGGAGCTTCACCTTCAATTTCCACAGGAACAGTAGCAGTAACTTTTTCTTTTAAGTTTACCTGCAAGAAATCAACATGTTCGAAATTATCAGTAATTGAATCATAAGCAATGTCATGAACCAATACTGGAACTTTTTTCCCATCAACAGATAAATTAATTACCTGAGAACTACCGGCTTGACGGAAAATTTTTCTGAAAGATTGATAATCAACCTGTAATGACATTGGATCAAAACCTTTTCCGTAGCAAACGGAAGGGATTTTATCTGTCTTACGAATTTTTCTGGATTTAACAGTGGCATCTCGGAGATTTGCCTCTAATACGAGCATTTCCATAATTTTTACACTTAACAAATACGATTAGCGAGCGAAGTTTAACTGAAATGAAGCCCCTACGCAACAGAATTTGATTATAACAAGAAATGCCAATTTTAAAACCCCTCTTGTTTGACTTTTCGCTCCCTAATTACCTAGAATAAACCCATATTTCTAAAACATAAACCCCGCATAATTATGATGGATCAGATGAAAGATTTGATGGCATTACAGAAAAAAGCCAAGACTATTCAAGAAAAATTAGGTAACACACATATTGAAGCCGATGAAGGCGAATTTACTGTGGTTATTAACGGTAAACAAGATTGCGTGGATATTCGTCAAAACGGCCAATCTATGCCAGCTTTAGTTAAAGCCCTTAATAAAGCTTTAAAGAAATCTCAGGAAATTGCCGCCCATGAAATGAAAGATGTAATGGGTAATTTAGGCATTCCTGGACTTGGACAATAATCTAGTCCCCGCTTCCCTTTTATCCACAATTTAGCTTCATGAGAAAAAGAACTTATTCCAAACGTTCCTCAACTTCCAAATGGCTAAAAATAGTCGGAGCTTTAGTGCTTTTAGCTTTAATAGTAGCCGGGTATTTCTACACACGCTATGATTATTTAATCAAAACACCCGTTATCGCGGGCAATCAGGAAGAAATACTTTTCAATATTAAAAAAGGCGACACTAGTAAAACCATTGCCGATCGATTAATTGCTGAAAATTTAATTCTGGATGCCGATTCCTTTAAATTATACGCTCGTTTAAATAATTTAGACAAAGACATTAAAACCGGCCGCTTCGGGCTTACTAAAGGCCAAAACACTATCGAAATCTTAGCTAAAATCACCTCCAATCAACAAAAAGAATTAATTGTAACCATTCCCGAAGGCTCAAATATTCGCGAAATTGACCAATTATTAACAGAGCAAGGCATTATTACGGCTGGAGAATTTACATCTGCCACGCAGGCTTTCACCAATTATCAAAAATATCCATTTTTGAATAAAGCTGAACTGGAAAATCTAAAATACCCTCTGGAAGGATATTTATTCCCAGACACCTATTATGTCGCCGCTGCTGATTTCCACCCCGATCAATTAATCAGCATCATGTTAAAAACTTTCCAAAGCAAAGCCCTACCTTTTTTGGAAGAGTCTGATCGCTCTATTACCGAGACTGTAAATGTCGCAGCTATGGTTGAGGAAGAAGCCAATCAGGACCAAGACCGACCTGTTATCGCCGGAATCATCTGGAAAAGATTAGATGAAAACTGGCTACTAGGGATTGATGCAACCTTGCTTTATGAAAGTGAAAATCGAGAAATCACTTATCAAGATTTACAAGAAGATCACCCTTATAACACCCGTAAAAACATGGGACTTCCACCAGGCCCAATCACTAACCCCGGCTTAGAAAGCTTAAAAGCCGCAGCCGAACCAGAAGCCTCCCCCTACTATTACTATCTCACCTCAAGTATAACCGGTGACATGGTCTATGCCGAAACCGACGCTAAGCACAATCAAAATAAACGCGAACATTTATAACAAATAAAAAGAGGCCATTCACACGAAGGCCTCTTTTTATTTATCTTTATTTTAGAATCCTGATTCAACTGCAGGAACCTCTGGCGTAACAGGAGTTTCTGGCTCCTCTGTAGTGGCAGGAGGTGTTTCCGGTTGCTCAGCTTCCTCTTCTGGAGGAGTTACTGGTGTAACTGGCTTCTCAGGAGTATCAACTGGAGTTGCCGGCTTTGGTTCTTCCACTTTTCCCGTGTATTTAACCGTAACATTTACCATCGCTGATTTTTTACCATTCTTATCAACCCCATAAACCTCATAAACATTTTCCCCAGCTTTTAAATTCCCCAAACTAACTTTGGCATTATATGACCAACTATTCCCAGCCCCGGTAAATTTAGAAAGCTGGTAATCATTCACAAAAACTTTTTCCGCCCCCTCAATAGTTCCGGCAATCACAATATCCTCAGCAACTTCCATTCCACTGGTATAAGCTTTACCATTAACAGTGGAAGCCACAGGTTTTCCTAAGGCGACAGTTGAAGTATCTTCCTCATCTTCACTAGTTTCTTCTTCATCATTCGCAGAGTCTCCTTTATAAATAATTTCCACTTCCACCGCTCTAGTTTCCAAAGCATTTTCATCAATACCTACAACTCTATAAATATTAGTCCCTTCTTTAATATTTTCCTCAGCTAAAGAAATTTCATAACTAAAATCCAATTTTTCCGGATCGAAATTGTCCAAGAGCACATTTTTTTCATCTGTTTCACCAGCCAGCAACTGTTTAACAATTATTTTCTTTGTTCCGGCAGAGGCTTTACCTTTAATAGTTTGCTTATCATTATCAGTATTTAAAGCCGCACCTTCAGGCTGACTAATAATTGGAGTTTCCAAACTGCTCAATTGATCGGAATTTTCCCCCTCAGTTTGATCTTCTCCATCCTCCGGCATAATAATTCTGGATGTTTGCCCGCTAGCAAAATCAGTCGGCTCCTCATCTTCAGCCACATTCCACAAATACCAAGCACTTGATTTAAATTCGGTAGACAAAGCCTTTAACACCGAAGGACTTTTCCTCTCATAAAAAGCCTGCATCGAGGCCTGATCCAAATTAATTTCCTGCCCAAGCCCAACCTGAATCGACTCAATCACTCTATTTCTGCCATCCACATTTTCAATAATATCAGCTTGTACTTGCCCTTTCAGCACCCTCAAAGTTTCTAAGTCATTCTTTTCCAATTCAAAGATAGTACCGGTAATTGAATAAGAAGCATTATTGGTATTAATAACAAAATCAGTTTTTCTAATAGCATTCTTGGTCGGCTTATTTACCCAAACATTACCTTTATTTAAAGTAAGCAAAATTTCCTGATAATCACTTTTTTTCGTAATATCCACCAAAGTGATTTCCGCACCTTGATCCATTCTCATCACCGTACCGTCATAAAAACTCACCACACCCTTAGATCCAGTTTGCATTTTCACCGAATCCCCCAATTTAACTTTTGCTCCATTATAGGTATTTTCCCATTCACTTTTGCCAAATGGCAAAACCTTAGCTCGGCCTTCAGCAATATATAAAACCGCATCTCCTTTATTATTCGGGAAAAAGAACCCCCAAACCTGAAAAGCCAGAATAAAAACGACACCAATACTGATTAAAGCTAGAAATGGAATTAAAAACTGAGGCTTACCGCGTCTTCTATATCTACGCATAAATAAAAAATTAACTTAATTTTTCCGTAGACAGAGTATAATAAATAAGCCAATTAAGTAAAGGCTTTCTCTTAAAAGATCATAACCTAAAATTTTTGCAAGTTTAGACTGCAAAATGACAATTTGTCTCTAAAAGCCAAGCTCTTTCTTCAAAGCATTAATATCTCTAGTCAATTTTTCATCAACTTTCATTTGATTGCTGATTTTATTGCAGGCATGCATAACCGTAGTATGGTTTCTGCCGCCAAAATTCTCACCAATTGACTCATAAGACTGATCCAGAATCTCTCTGATTAAAAACATGCAAACTTGGCGGGCATTCATAATTTCTTTTCTTCTTTCCTCTCCTACCAAATCACTTTTAGTTAATCTAAAATAAGTTGAAACAATGTCAATCACATCTTCCAGTGTTCTAGCCACAGTTTTCTTTTGATTAGAAAGATCGACAGCCGAACCATCCTGATCCCTACTTAATTTTCTAATTACCTGGGCAACTGTTCTGATAGTTGGAGTTGATTGTTCAAGTTGAGCTTCTGCAATAGCCGTAATTAAAACCCCAATCATTTCACGAACGCTGGCAGTAACATTATAGGCAATAAACTCCAAGACTTCCGGATCAATAATTGACTGATATTCCTGACATTTTGCTTTCAAAATAGCCAATCTGGTTTCAAAACTCGGCAAATTAATTTCAATTAACATCCCCATACCAAAACGACTCTTCAATCTATCATCAAACCCTTGCAACTCTCTAGGCGGACGATCAGCACTTAAAATAATCTGCTTCCCATTGTCATAAAGATCATTAAAAGTATGAAAGAACTCCTGCTCCGAAGTGGCCTTGTTAGCAAAGAACTGAATATCATCAACAATTAGACAATCCAAATTTCTATATTCATCTTTAAATGGCTTGGTATGTTTTTTACCAATCGCCTCAACAATTTTATTAATAAAATGCTCCGCAGTCATGTAAACTACGCGCTTATTTGGATAATGTTTTAGAATTTCCTGCCCTGTTGCTTGCAATAAATGCGTTTTCCCCAAACCAACATTCCCATAAATATACAAGGGATTGTAAATACCAGCTGGCTTTGCTCCCACCGCCATACAAGCCGCATGTACCAATCTATTTTCGCTACCAGCAATGAAATTCTGTAAAGTATAACGCTTATTTAAAATCTTACTGCGCATACCACCCTCCATCAAAACTTCTTGTTTATTAGGCACCTTACGCAATTTTCTCTCTCCGCCAATAATCGACATAAAACTTTCCAACGGCAATTTGTCATTAAAGTCAGCATCAGCAATCGAAGATTTCATTTCATAATGAATTTCTTTCAATTCCGGAAATTTTTCTTGAACTGCTTTAAAAATTTTTCCATGATATTTTTCCCGCACGTATTCCGGCCCGATAATTGAAGAAAATCCAATAGTCAAAACCCCGTCTTCATAGCTCAAAATCGCACTATTTACAAAAATAGTGAGTAAATGTCCCCGATCTACAAATGAATGAATAACATTGAGAATTTGTTCCCACATCTCCCGCTTATCAAGGATTTGTTTTACGTCATTCAACATACTAAAACTAAAAAGTATTCAGATAGTAATGACTTTTAAAAAGTACTTCAAGCCCAAGCACCCCAAAATCCTCCACACTACAATTAGTGACTCTAAACATTTTCAACTACAACCCATAGCTAAATTACTAAATCACAAAATATTTCTCCCGCTCCACTATAGGCACCGCATAATACATTGAAAAAATTTTCAAGCTGTTCTTTCTGGAAACACTCAATTTCGGCTTAAAACAGAGGAGAAATCAATTTCACCAAATCATTAAATGTCACCGCTAAAATCAACAGCATTAGCACCAGAAAACCAATAGTATGAATAACACCTTCTAATTTTGGATCAAGTTTTCTTCTGATAATTAATGGAATCAGAATTAAAAATAATCTTCCCCCATCCAAGCCCGGAAAAGGCAAAAGATTAATCACTCCCAAACTCAAAGACAATAATGCAGCAAATCTAATCACTGGCATCAACCCCTCTTGCACAAAAGTATTAGTCATTACAGCTATACCCACCGGCCCCGCCACGCCCTCCGGCACATAGAATTGAGTAAAGACACTCCTCAGCACATTCCCGAACATTTCCACAGTTAAAATCGACAATCTCCACATTTCTTCAATTGATTTGATGGGAGCTTGATACCAAGGCAATTGTAAATCCTTAACCTCAATTAAAGAACTAGGAATTGATCTGGCATAAAACTGGCCATTACCATCTGCGGAAAGCCAATATTGCGAAAGCAATACTCCAACCAAACCATCCTCACCAGGAATCAATTCAAAATCTTTTTGCTGACCTTCTTCTATAATTGAATATACCACTTTATCCTTTGGATCAGCCAAAATTTCCGCTAATTTAGCATAGTCACTTACTGCCACCCCATTTATCTCCACCAAAGTATCGCCACTCTTTAGTCCCGCTTGCTCTGCCGGAGAATTCTTCAATACCTCAACAATTTTCAAAGTATCACCCTTTTGTAAATCACCTTTCAACAAAACTTCATTACCATTATCTAAAATTAATTCTGCTTCAGAACCATCATTTAACATTTTAGCAAACTCTTCAAAATCGTAAACCTTCAAACCATTCACAGATACAACCCTAGCTCCATCATCAGTAAATCCTGAAAGGCCTTTTTCGCTATAAAATATTTGCGGCACATACATCAGATCATAAACTTCTAATTCTGAATTATCCGATGTTTTGACAGATTGAAAAGAAATTATCTGACCATCTTTCAAAACCTCCGCTTTGAAGGTCTCTCCATCCTCCACATTTAAAAATTCATTGGCAGATTGAATTGGAACATCATTTATAGAAACAATCTTATCTCCCTTACTAATTCCCTGCTCCTGTAATTCCACCCCCACTTCTTTAATCAACAATCCCTCTTCCGTAACAATCATCCCCTCCTTCAATCCATTAAAAATATCCTCCTGATTCAAATACATTGGCTGCATACCAACGATATATCCTCCAGTCAAAAGCACCCACGCCAACAAAAAATTCATTACCACCCCGGCAATAACCACTAAGATCTTCACCCAAGCCGGCTTCCCCACATAACTTTCCTTGCTCTGCGTAGCTTTTTTATCAAAATTATCCTCGCCATATAAACGCACAAAGCCACCAAAAGGAATGGCATTTAAAGTATATTCTGTATTGCTATTTTTAGGCTTAAACCCCCAAACCTTTGGCGGCATACCCAAGCCAAATTCTTCCACTTTAATCCCACTCTTACGAGCCGCCAAAAAATGCCCCAATTCATGAATTAGTATCAAGGCTGAAAACAGCAATACAAAAACAATAAAACTGAGTATGAAACTTAAAATAGCCATTTAATAAATTTAGAAATTAGACCTTCATAATATCCTGCTCTTTGTCTTTAGCTGAAGACTCAATTTCTCTATTGATTTGATCAACAACTTCTTGGATTTTCTTTTCTCCATGTTTTAATTGATCTTCAGTAATCAATGAATCTTTTTGCATTTTTTTAACTTGCTCCATGGATTCCTGACGTACATTTCTCACTGTAATCTTAGTTTCTTCAGCCATTTTACTAACAATTTTTGTCAAATCTCTACGTCTTTCTTCAGTTAAAGCCGGTACATTCAAACGAATCACGATACCATCATTCTGCGGATTCAAACCAATTTCCGCCAAAATAATCGCTTTTTCAATAGCCTGCAAAGTACCTCTATCCCAAGGTTGAATTTGAATAGTTTTTGCATCTGGCACGGAAATATTAGCAATTGCCTTTAAAGGTTGCATAACACCATAAGCTTCCACAAAAACTCTTTCTACTAAGGCTGAACTAGCTCTACCAATTTGCAAATGAGCATATTCAGTTTTCAAGTGATCAGCGGCTTTTTTTAAATTTTCTTCCAAAGTTTTTACTACTGCTTCTACTGACATATATAATTTTATTATGATTTAACTATGGTTCCAAGCGGTTCGCCGAATAAAACCCTCTTAATATTACCAGACTTGGTCAAATTAAAAATAGAAATTGGCAGTTTTGCCTCCATACAGGTTGCAATCGCCCCCAAATCCATCACCCCCAGCCTTTTCTCCAAAATTTCGCTATAAGTAACTGTTTTATAAGGTTTTGCCCGAGTATTTTTATTTGGATCGCTATCATATACATAATCCACATTAGTTGCCTTCATCAATAGCTGACAACCCAGCTCCGCAGCCCTCAAAGCGGCCGCCGAATCGGTAGTACAAAATGGATTCCCTGTCCCACCGGCACAAATCACAATTTTATCATTTTCCAAATCAAGCAAAGCTTTCCTTTGCACATATGGCTCAACCAACTGGTTTATAGATAATGCTGAATAAACCTCTGTCGGACAATCAGCAACTTTTAAAGCACTTTTTAAAGCAACACAATTGAAAACCGTCGCCATCATCCCCAAATAATCCGATTCCACCCTAGGAATACTAGAATGCTGAAAATCCCTAAATCTCCAATAATTCCCACCCCCCACCACAATCGCCAATTGCACCCCAGTTTTCTTCACCTCAGCAATTTCCTTAGCCAATTTATTTAAATATTCAAAATCAATACCGCTTTCCAAATCTCCACCCAACACTTCGCCGGAAATTTTCAACATCACTCTCTGATATTTCAATTTTGATAAACCAGCGCCGCTTTTCTTAGCAGCCAATTTCTTTTTTCCAAACATTATTATTTGCTAATTAAAAAATAGGTAATAATCACCCCAATTGCTAAACCAATCAAAAATATTACCGGCGTTTTTTTCTCACTTTTCTCTTCCACCGCTCCCGCCAAATCAGTTAATAAATTCGAACTCATAATCAATTCCTCATCTTTATTTTTATCCAAAATCTCCAAAAAATCTCTACTTGCCACCAATTGCACAAATTTCCCAAACTTAACTTTAATCAATTCCTTAGGATTAGCTGCATCGGCTGTTTCACTAGGCGAAACCTTCACCACAGCCTTTTCCAATTTCTCAGCAAAACTCTCCATACGCTGATGAAGTTCATCCGGATCAAATTTCGGACGTGGTTTAATGGAATTCATTTCCCGAGTGGATGGCACATGAGTAACGGACATTTCCGATGTACTTCTTTCCTGCGGTTGATAATCATCATGATCATATTCAATTTTATGCACTTTAAAAGAAGCCGAGCGATCTTTGGCCTTCAAATCAAGCACCCCATCATCAGACGATAAATCAACTTTTTTGATTGCCTTTTTAATAGCCATCAATTTTTTAGGTTATTTGTTTTTCTTTACGCTAATATACAACCTTTCCAAGTTGCAGACAAATTAAATTGAACCAGAACATTAAATTAATTCTCATACCAACAAGTTTATAAACTCGAGGCATGATGGAAAATTTTTCTTTTTACGAGGCGCAAAGAAAAAATCTCCCGAGACAGTATGAACAATACGGCTCGGGAGATTTTTTCTGCAGCAACGAAGTATAAAGGAAAATTTTACATCATGCCCATGCCACCCATTCCTCCCATGGCTGCCGACATATCAGCTTTATTTTCTTCCGGCAAATCAGTCACAGCCGCCTCTGTAGTCAAGAAAATACCCGCAATCGAAGCCGCATTTTGCAATGCTGCGCGAGTTACCATCTTCGGATCAATAATCCCTTCTTTAACCATATTAACCATTGCCTTTTCTAAAGCCTCTTCATCAATTAACATTTTTTTAGTTACCTTGGAGAAATCAAAGCCCATCCCAGCTTTCGCAGAAGCAACTTTGTGGGTTACTACTTCCGGTTTCAAACCAGCATTGAAGGCAATTTGATAAAGTGGCTGGCTCAAAGCTGTGAAGACAATATGCGCACCGGTTGCTTCATCATTGGACTCAGTACTCATTTCAAAAATACTTTTAGCAACCTGCATCAAAGCAACTCCTCCCCCTGGCACAATCCCCTCAGCAATAGCCGCTTTAGTAGCTGCCACCGCATCCTCAATTCTCAATTTCTTTTCTTTCAATTCAACTTCAGTAGCTGCACCAACTCTAATCACACCAACACCCCCAGCCAATTTCGCCAATCTTTCAATCAATTTTTCCTTATCAAAATCCGAAGTGGATTTATCAATCATCACTTTAATTTCCATAACTCTGGCTTCAACTTCTGCCTTATTTCCCTTGCCTTCAACAATAGTAGTTTTGTCTTTATCAGCAACGATTTTTCTAGCCTGACCCAAATCAGATAATTCCACACTAGCTAATTTCAAGCCTAATTCATCAGTCACCACATTCCCACCAGTTAAAGCAGCAATATCTTTAAGCATTTCTTTACGTCTATCGCCATAAGCTGGCGCCTTAACGGCCAAAACGCTAAACACTCCACGAATCTTATTTAAAATCAAAGTTCCCAAAGCATCTCCATCAACATCTTCAGCAATAATCACCAATTCCTTTTTACCAGCCCCAGCCACTTTTTCAATCACAGGAACCAATTCTTGCAAAGAGCTGATTTTTTTATCAGTAATTAAAATAAAAGCATCTTCATAAATAGCCTCCATTCTCTGCGGATCAGTAACGAAATATGGAGAAATATAACCATTATCAAATTGCATACCTTTCACTACGTCTTTTTCTAATTCAGTAGTTTGAGATTCTTCCACAGTAATAACTCCATCATGCCCGACCATTTCCATTACATCAGCAATCAATTTCCCAACATTCTCATCCTGAGCCGAAATTGTCGCCACCTGCATAATTTTTTCTTTTGAATCTCCAACTTCAATCGCCATTTCTTCCAATTCAGCACAAGCCTTTTCCACAGCCTTATCAATCCCACGCTTTAAAGCCATCGGATCAGCCCCCGCCGTAATATTTCTAAACCCTTCCACAATCATCGCCTCAGCCAAGATAGTCGCTGTAGTTGTACCATCACCAGCTAAATCATTGGTTTTAGTAGCAACTTCCTTTACTAACTGAGCCCCCATATTTTCATAGGGATCTTTTAATTCAATTTCTTTAGCAATAGTCACACCATCATTGGTGATTAACGGTGAACCATATTTCTTTTCCAAAATCACATTACGTCCCTTTGGCCCGACAGTTAATTTCACGGTTCTAGCCAATTTACTCACACCAGAAACCATTTTCTTTCTGGCATCATCTCCAAATAAAATATCTTTAGGCATAACTTTAAATAGTTAATTTTTAAACAAATTTACAAATCGCTTATAGCGAAACTTAGCTAATAATAGCTAAAATACTATCTTCACTGGCAATAAAATACTCCTGTCCATCCAACTTCACTTCACGCGGCGCATATTGTGAGTATAAAACAATATCTCCGACTTTAACTTCCATCGGACGACGACTGCCATCTTTCATTAATTTACCAGGACCAACCGCCAAAACCTTGGCCCGACTAGGACGGTCTTTAGAAACTGATTCAGGAATAAAAATCCCCGAAACCGAAGTATCAATATCGCTAACCCCAATTAACAAAATATTGTCATTGAGTGGCTTAATCTTCTTAATTATTTCGCTCATAGTTAAAATACTTAAAAATAAATTTCGGGCGAATATTAGCATACTTTTATTACGAGTGCTAATATTTTTATAAAAGTTAAAACCTACTTCTTCTTAGAAATTTCCAGCATCTTTTTCCCTAACATAACAGCTAAACCACCTCCCGGCACAATATTCTGGGCAATTTCCTTTCCAAACTCAAACAAATCATCCTTATTAAAGGTATTTTTCAAAGTATCACCAATTTTTGACGTCTTAGTATAAATTTCACCAGTTACACCATCAAATGAAACAAGCGCCTTTTTATCCTTAGCCTTCCAATAAAATTCAAAAGTATATAAAGGATGAAAATATAAAGACAACTCACTAATCACAATTTCCTCTCTCAACATTTCCAAATTCTCCACCGGCTTTACCAATTTCAACAACATTCTTTTCACCAATTGCGAAGAGCTTGTTTTCAGCTCAGCAATCAAAGAATCTTCCAATTCATCAGTAGTGGAAATTGCCACCGTCGGATACTTTAAATATTTACTAAATCCCCCCTCTTTGTCCAAATTCGCATCAATCAAAAATTCTTCCTTCTGATTTTCTTCACAAGTTTCAATAGCCGATAATTTCAAAATCGACTTTTCCATTTTCATTTTTTCACCAACAATTTCCACCCCCTTCACTATTTGATCCAGATTTACCTGATACTCTTTCTTCCTTTTATATTCCAAATTGGCATACCCCAGAACATGCCAAAATGCCTCATAACGCCTCTCCTCATAAATAACTTCAATATCTCCGGCATCGGGCGCCGTACTCATCATAAAATTAAACAGCGAATTAAAGACTTTATCCTTATAATCCGCTGCTTTTAATCTGGCCTGATCCCAACCTAAATTATCCTGTAATTTCAGCAATTTTTCATTCTCTACCCTAACTGCATCAAAACCTGATTTCATAACTTATTTAGCTATATCTTCCGCTCTGGTTTCACGAATCAAATTTACCTTAACTTGACCCGGAAATTGCAAATCTTTTTCAATTTTACGCACAATATCATGAGAAAGTTTCACCATTCCATAATCATCAACTTCCTCTGATTTAACAAAAATTCTCACTTCATTCCCTGCCTGCACTGCATAACTGCTTTTCACTCCGGCAAAATCATTGGCAGTATTTTCTAACTCTGATAAACGCTTAATATAATTGTCCAAATTCTCCTTATTAGCACCTGGACGAGTTTTAGCAATTGCATTCGCCGCAGCCACAATCATCGCTTCCAAAGTTTGCGGTTCCTTTTCACCTTCATGACTTTCCACACAATGAATAATTTCCTTAGAAATATCAAATTTCTTCAAAATATCTTTTCCAACTTCAGCATGATGTCCTTGAATTTCATGATCCACCGCCTTACCAATATCATGCAGCAAACCCGCCTTGCGGCAAATAGCCTGATCCGCCCCCAATTCACTAGCAATATTAGCCGACAAAAATGCCACTTCCATCGAATGTTTCAAAACATTCTGCCCATGACTGGTTCTAAATTTCAAACGTCCCAATAATTTAATCAAATTGGTCGGCAACCCCGCCACTCCCGTATCAAAAGCCGCCTTATCACCAAGCTCCTTAATCATCACCGCCACTTCCTCCTTAGTTTTTTCCACTACTTCTTCAATACGAGCCGGATGAATACGCCCATCCTGCAATAATTTTTCCAAAGAAATTTTCGCTACATATCTGCGCACCAAATCAAAACCGGAAAGTACAATTGAGCCTGGAGTATCATCAATAATTACATCCACACCGGTTGCCTGTTCAAACGCCATTACATTTCTACCTTCTTTACCGATAATTCTTCCCTTCATTTCATCCGATGGCAAAGCCACTACGGTAGCAGTAGACTCAGTCGCCACTTCCGCAGCGTATTTTTGAATAGCGTCTGCAATAATAAATTTAGCTTTATCATTAGCTTCTTTTTTCATAGCTTCTTCAGCACGTTTAATCTGCTCTGCCAAATCCCCACGCGCCATTTCCTCAACTTCTTTCATCAAAATAGCCTTAGCTTCATCTTTGGAAAGCGCTGCAATTTTTTCCAATTCACCTTGTTGCTTTTGCTTCATTAATTCAGCCTCTTCTTTCAATTTTTTGGCCGATTCTAATTTCTTTTCCAATTCAGTTCTGGAAGTTTCGGTTTGCACAATTTTACGATCCAGATTTTCTTCTTTCTCATGCAATCTAGATTCCGTTTTGTCCAATAATTGACGTTTCTTTTCTTCTTCCGCCTTAGCGGTTTCAATTGCCTTTAAAGCTTCATTTTTCGCTTCAAGCACAATTTCCTTAGCCTTGCTGTTGGCCTCGCTTAAAAGTTTCTTGGTTTGTTCTTCAATCGATTTGTCTTCTTTGTTTGAAAGTAATTTTTTTGAAATAAACCCAACTCCTCCACCTGCAATAAGCGCTACCAGCAAGGCAAAGATCATATAAGTATCCATGCCTTTAAATTGATTAATTTAATAATTAGATTTTGTCGATCTAATACGCTTATGAAAGCATACAAGCCCCCTTTCTGTCAAAAAAGTCCTTTACCGCCATTTTTAAGCAAAATTTTAAGATTTTTTTAAAGCAAGGGCTTAACCTGTAGGAAATTAAATTCATTTTATGGCTAGACATTTCTGGTTATTCATTATTCTTTCACTATTTCCAGGGACAATTCACGCGCAAATTGTTGAAAATGCTCTTCTTCTCCAAGAAGTATCTTTTAACACAACTCCTGATTACTTAACTTTCAAAAACGTCAGCAATACGGAAGTTAATATTAAAGGATTGGAATTTTGGGACGATAAATTATTTAAGAAAATCGAAAATGACTATTTTATTGCTCCAGAACAAAGCATAACCCTCACCTTTAATTCAACTGAAAGTGATCAAACCTCCATTAACAAAATTTTCACTACATATAAAGGGCTCACTGCCACCACCGAACAAATTATATTAAAACAAGCTAACCTAACTATAGACTTTTTCTGCTGGAAATCGGCCAAACCAAGTCAGGCAGAATTAAAGGAATGGGAAAATAATAATTATAGCCAGTTCTGGAATAACCAAACTTTGGAAAGTTGTTTTTCATCTGAAGGTCTTAAAAAATCTCAAAGCCTTCAAAGAATTTCCCTTGGTAGAACCATAGCTAATTGGAAAGCACAATCTCTACCAGAAAAAACCTCTACTAAATCAACAAGTAAAACCACTTCAAAATCCACCAACCAAAAATCCAGCAATGTTACTTTATCCAACGATCAAACCCCCACCAGACAAATTCTAATCTCCGAAATATTCCCAGCCCCCGACAAAAAATCATCACAAAATCAAGAATGGATTGAACTATATAATCACTCCAATTCCGACATAAATTTACGCGGATGGTACTTAGATGATCAAGAAGGTGGGAGCAAACCCTATCAACTTGGAAACACAACTCTAGCCACAGGCAGCACTCTTTTAATCAGTGCAGAACAATCCAAATTAAATCTCAACAATAGTGATGAACAAGTTCGCTTATTTAATTCCCAAAAACAATTAATAGATTTATTGGAATATAAAAAGTCCGTCAATGCCCAATCCTACAATCTGATAAATATTCAAAATAATTCTAAAAATCCCTTGGCTTCAGAAACACTTTGGCTTTGGTCTTCCAACACCACGCCCAATCAATCCAATCCCCAATTAATTTCCATGGAAGGAGTCGTTTCCCTCCCCGCTCAATTCCAAACCCCCTATTTTTTTGAAATAACCAGTAACGCAGAACAAAGCATTATTATTTTCGACGAAAAAACCTTACCCGCCCCCTTGGCCAAATCTCTATTAATTCCCAATCAACCAATCAAAATCCTCGCTTTCCCCCTTGATTCAAAAACCATCAACAACGCCCCCGACCAACCGTTTTTCCAATTGCACTCCCTAGAAACCCTTTCTGATCCAGCACCCCCAGCCGAAGATTTCAATTTAAACTTACCAATTATTTGCGTTATAATCCTGGCAGCACTTTATTTGCTGCAAAAGAAATACCAATGGATCAAATTAATCTAGGAGTCGCCTTTCTGGCCGGGATTTTATCAATATTCTCTCCCTGCATTCTCCCTGTTCTTCCTTCATTTCTAGCTTATATTACGGGAATTTCCTTAGAAGAATTAAAGGGGAAAACCAATTCTAAAAAAAGTCCGGGTGCACCATTATTCTGGCAGTTGATTATCAATACCTTCTTTTTCGCCCTCGGTTTTAGTTTAATATTTTTACTGTTTGGAGCTGTAATCGGAACTCTTGGAAAATTTCTAGTTATCAATCAAACTGTTTTGATGCAATTGGGTGGCCTAATAATTATTATCCTGGCCTTTCATCAATTGGGAATTTATCGTTTAAAATTTTTATTAAAAGAAGTTAAATTCGAACATCAACTCACTAATAATTTAAAAGGTTGGCTACGCTCCCTGCTGGTCGGAATTGTTTTCGCCTTTGGCTGGGCCCCTTGTTACGGACCAATAGTCGGCGCCATTCTCACCCTGGCTGCCACCGCCAATAGTTTTTACTACAGCATTTTATTATTCATATTCTACTCATTTGGTTTCCTCGTACCATTAATAATTTTCAGTTTATTTATAGGATTCTTTAGTGAAAAACTTAAAAAACATCGCAAAATTTTCAAACACTCATCGCTGGTCGCAGGACTATTGATGTTAATACTCGGCGTACTAATGCTGACAAATTTATTTCCTTATATTGTAACCTGGCTTAGTCTCAGCTACAATGAGGCCAACCTGTTATACATATAAAACAAAAACCCATGTCTGAACAAAACACTTTTTTCAAAACTCTTAGTATATTCTTAATTGGCTTACTGGTTGGCTTCTTACTTAGCCGCATGAACTTTGGCCTACTAAATTTCGCTTCAGCTTCTGGCTCCAACAAAGTTATGGGCAATCAAAATTCTACTGTAACTTTTTTGGAATACAGCGATTTTGAATGTCCATATTGCAAAAAATATTATTCTGAAAGTTTCGCTAAAATTAAAGCTAATTATGTTGATACCGGAAAAATCAAATACGAATTCAAACACTTTCCTTTAAATATTCATCCAAAAGCCCCAGAAGCCTCCGAAGCCTCTGAATGTGCCGCCGACCAAAATAAATTCTGGGAAATGCACGATTTACTTTTCTCCAATCAAAGCACTTGGGGTAGATCATCCACTCATTTAGAAATATTTAAGAATTACGCTAAAGAGTTAAACTTGGACACTCAAAAATTCAATGAATGTTTAGACAGCCATATCAAAGCAGCTACCGTACAGGCAGAGTATCAAGAGGGTTTAAGTAAAAATCTTTCCGGAACTCCAACCATTTTCATCAATGGACAAAAAATCGTCGGCTCCCAACCATACAGTGTTTTCGAAAACGCTATTGAAAATGCTCTAAAAGCAGGCAACAACCCAGCTTAAAGATCTCGAACAATTTTATAAAGTATCTGGAAAGCTTCACCTCTGCTAATCTTCGCTTCAGGTTCAAAAAATTCTAACAATGGATTCTGCTCAATCAAATTATTGGTCTGAGCAGTTTTTATTGATTGATAATACCAATTTTCTGGACGCACATCTTCAAAGGCTTTGAATTCAGCCCGACCTTCTTTCAAATCAAAGGCCGCCACCAAAATTTTCACAGTTTCCGCCTTAGTTAATTGATCTTCCGGCTTAAAAGTCCCATCCGCAAATCCGGCAATCCAGCCCTGACTTTTAGCAAAACACACCTGAGGAGAAAACCATTCCTGCTTCACATCTTTAAAACAGTTATTATAATTCAAATGCAATGGATATCTTCTTTTCGCTGTAACTATAGCCTTAATTAATTCTGCACGGGTTAATTTCTGCTCAGCCTTAAAACTTCCATCCGCAAAACCACCAATCACCCCTTTTCTCTTCAAAAAATCCAATCCTTCAAAATACTCAGAATCTTCACTGATATCACTAAATGGAGCTTCCAAAGCAGAAGCCTTCAATTCCACACTTTCAGAGCCCTGGCCGCTTACAAAGTCAATTGCACCCTTCACATAGCCCAAACTAGTTGGAATCCCCACCACCGCCCCTATAATCAATAAACAGGAAACTATTAAACTGAATGGAATAAAGAAAACCATGGCAAACCAGCCGAACCCTTGCTTCTTATTGTCTTCAGGATGATCCTCATGATTGAGAATCTCAGCCGTTCTTTTAAGTTTTTCCCGTAAATTCAAGGTTTTGCCTTAACAAAATATCCAATTATTATATCACAACCAGATATTTTGTCAAAGCCCTAGAGTAGGAAAATCTACTTATGCTTTCCTTTTTTAAAATTTGCCAGTTTTTCTGAACCCTTAGCCAAAAGCTTATCTACAATTTCCACTTTTTTGAACTGTTCTACCCCCATCGGCTCATCCAATTTTGCCCCATTTTCTTTCAAAACCTGATGATCTTCTAAAAGTTCAGCGTATTCTCTTTCATAAATATGCAAAAGCGTCAGGAACATCACCACCAGCATCGGCCCAAAAATTACTCCGGAAAGTCCGAAGGCAATAATACCGCCAAATACAGCCAAAAATGTTAACAAAGGATTCAAGTTGGCCGTCGCTCCAATGAAAATAATTCTTAACAAATTATCAACAGTACTGACCAGAAGAAGCCCCCAACCAAGTACAAATAAACCACCAAAAATATTACCGGAAATTAACAGGAATAAGCCCATCGGCATCCAAATCATCGAGGTTCCGACCACCGGCACTAAAGAAAAAATCGAAACCGCCGTCGCCCAGAAAAAGGCACTTGGAACGCCTGCAATCATAAACCCAACCCAAGCCACCAACCCCTGGCAAATCGCTGTCAAAAAAGTTCCGAATAAAGTAGCTCTACTAATATCGCCAAATCTGCTGGCAATTTCTTTTTCGTATTTTAAAGGAATAGGACTAATCAACATAATTCTCTTCAAAAGAGTGTCACCATCCTTATAAAAGAAATACATGGTGAAGAACATCAACAAGAAATTAAACAAAGTCACACCAATACTAGCCAACAATTTCGCACTTTGAGTTGCTGCAAAAGTACTTAAAGAAGCCGCCGCATCAGTCACACCGGATTTCAAAGCAACAATATTTTCCTGAACCAAGGAAGCGATACTTTCGCTGTAAGGCCCAGAAATATCATAAAGAAAATTACCCTTACTCCAGGCAAATAAGGTATTAAAATCAACATTTGTAACAAAATTATTCACAATTTGATACAAATCAATTGTCTGTCTAAACAATACTAATAAAAACAATGTGAATGGCACAATCACTAAAAACATCACTAGCAAACACGTCACCACCGCCGCAGCTCTTTTTCTGCCTTTAAAAAAGGTTAACAACTTTTTGTAAATCGGATAAGTAACCGTCGCTACCACTGCAGAAATCAACAGCACCTCAATAAACGGACTAATTACCTGCAATAAAAAATAAAAAACCAAGGCAATCACCGCCAACAAAAAATATGCTGGGAGCTTGTTCAAGGTCATTTGCGGATTGGTGTGTTTCACTGGAGTATTCATTTTAAAAAGCTTTAAAAATTAGACCAACTATAGCATTTGCAAAGTGAAAAGAAAACCTACAGATTAAATATCGAACCGATCAGATAGCCAACCAAAGCCGATACCATACCAATAATCATGATTTGCAATCCCCCTTTATACCATTTCCCAGCAGTTAATTTGGATTTATAAATACCTACCCAAAACAACACTAAAGCCGAACAAATCAAAGCAATAAATATTCCCAAAAATTTATATAGCTCAAAAGGAACGCCCCAAATATAGAAAACCACAAATGGCGTTAAAGGAACTAAAGCCCCCACAAAGGCCGACATACCCACCCAAAAAGCCGCCGCCAAAGGCCGCCTTTCTTCTACTGGTGCTAATTTAAGCTCTTCCTGCATCATCGTGTCTAACCAAACTTTTTCATCAGAGGTAATCACCTTAACCACAGATTCCAATAATTCCCCCTCAAATCCCTTGGCCCGATAAATCTCTCTTATTTCATCTTTTTCCAATTGTGGAACTTCCTTAATCTCTCTTTTTTCTCTATATAACTGACTATAATAAAAATCCTTCTCGGCAACCTTACTGGTATATCCCACCGCCCCCATCGAAATCGCCTCCGCCACCGCCCCGGCAAATCCACCAGCTACTATAATTCTTAATTCCGCAGAAGCCGCAGCAATACCCAATATCACCCCCAAAGTATTCACCAGCCCATCCTGCCCACCCAAAATAATATCGCTCAACAATTCCCCTCGCCTATCTCTATTAAAAATACTGGCTTTCTTTTTAGCTATTTTCTTTTCAGAAGTTTTTACAGTCATATTATTTGATTCGTAAATTAGTTTTCTCAAACACTATATATATTTCTTTAAATTTATACTTCCAAAAAGCTTTAAAAACATTCGGATCCGTATCCCCACACAAAAAAGCCGGACATTCATCAATCGGCGAACTGTCCAATAACAAAATCAAATCCGTGATATCCAAATTCTGATATTTCTTCGCTTTACGCTTAACCGGATATTCAATCAAAGCCATAAAACTATCCTTATTCAAATGATCAAATAGATAACGAAAAGCCTCTTCTTTCATACCTTTCTCCTGCAAATTATCATAATATCCACGAGCAAAATCCTCATTAAATTGCCAATCAGCCTGAAAAACCTCTGGATTACGAAAATCATCAATCAACTCTGGCACCAAAGCCGTAACCTGAATCGGCAATTCCAAATCATTCTTTTTAGCCAGAATATCAATCTTGCGCAAATCCGCATCATCAATTTTAATCAATTCCCAATGATTAATTCTTTCCCCTTCATTCACCAAAAACTGAGCCACCACGGCCTTTTCGCGCAAACTCTGTTTACGCATCTGGCTCACTACATCCCTTTGTTGTTTTTCAATCTTCTTTTTCATATTTACTTTTAGGCTAATTAAATCAGCCTTTTTTCAGCTTATCAATCAAATCTTTCAAAACTGTCTGCTCAGACTCCGTTAAATCTTCTCCAGCCTGCACTGTTAAATTGGTTTTAGAAAAATCCCAATACTTTGGAAGCAAACCATTAACCTCATCCAAATTCAGTTTTTTAATTATTTCCACACTTTCTTCCGGAGAATAAATTTTATCCTCCCATAATAAATCCTGCGCCAAGTTCTCCATAATCCCGCCCGGGCTATCATATTGCATCAACAAATTATCAATCGAATAATTTCTAATATATTCAAATTCCTCCGCTGTCATACCGTCTTTTTTAAATTTCAATAAATTCTCCACAACCATTTCCAAAACTCCTAACAAATTTTCTCTACTACATTCGAAGGGAATATTACTCATCCCAAAGCCATTCATAGCCACCGCCGACAAACTAATAGAGTAAATCAAACCTTTTTTATAACGAAGCAGATTATATAGTCTGCTCTTATGCAAATTAGCAAAAACATTCATCAACATCATTTGCCCCATCCATTCCGGAACCGGCAATTCGCGCCCTAGCCCCCTAAAACTCAAATCTACAAACACCGAACTTAAATTCGCATCTTTTCTGAAAGCCAAAGGTTCCAAACTAAAGTCTGCATCTGAATATTTTTTCATTCCTTCAAAATCCCCTTCAGTTTTTATTTTTCCAAAATATTTCTCTACAAAAATTTTCAGCTGTTCTGCATCAAAATTTCCCACAATACAAAAATGCGTATTAGTAGTTTTAAAAACTTTTTGATAATAATCTTTTAAATCCTCCAAAGTTAAAGTTTTCACTTCATCCGGCAAGCCACCCACTTCTTTGCGCAAACCAGAGCCTTCCGCGTATTTTGCCTTGAGGAAAAATCTACCAATTTGATCATGCGTAGATTGCCAATTAGAATAAATTTCTTCCAACATTACCTGTCGTTCTTTTTCCATAGCATCCAACGGAAATAATGGT
>JBOFLO010000087.1:0-7013 GCA_051657905.1 Candidatus Altimarinota bacterium
CCCTTTCTGAAAAAGGCTAAATTTCCCCGGACTGGGCGATTCGCGTAGACATCAATAAATCAGAAGCCGAAACGAAAAAACCTTGCATTCATCCGATTTAATGCTAAAATTCGGGGGCTTCGCAGAATATCTAATCTCAATTGTATGCCTAAAATGTGTGTATTGACCGGCAAAAAAGTCTCTGTTGGACATAATGTATCTTTCTCCAACCGCAAAACTAAGAGAACTTTCAAACCGAATGTCAGCAAAAAAACTATTATTGATCCAGTTTCTGGAGCTAAATTGAAAATCAACATTTCAACTCGCGCTCAAAGAACTTTGGTTAAAAACCCAGGCAAATTTCGTGTTACTCTAGCCGCTTTAGTTAAGAAACAAGCTAAAAAAAGAGCACAGAAAGCCGCTCCAAAGAAAGCTACTGCTAAAAAATAGCAAACAGCCCTAACTGTAAACCAAATCCCCGCCTGAAATTCAGCCGGGGATTTTTTGTTGCCAAATCAAAACATGTCTATTATGATTCCACTGCTGAAAATCCCCTTTCTTCCAACCCTTGAAGGGAGACTTTCAGCCTTAAAATCATTCATACGGAGGGGTCGCATAGTGGCCTAGTGCGCGCGCTTGGAAAGCGCGTAACGTCGCAAGACGTTCGGGAGTTCGAATCTCCCCTCCTCCGCCAGAAAAACCTTATGAATTCCCCAGAAACTCCCAATAAAAATAAATGGTTGGAGGTTTTCCAACTACTTTCCAACAATCATCAGCTTATTAAAAAATGTCTGATTAAAATCTATAGTGATGATAGACTTAAAGAATTGCCAATTCCACCCCCAGCAAAATTCGCTGACAGTTTTTCTGATAAAAATATTAAGGATATACTATTGGGCGGCCCCCTTTATTTTCATGAAATTGAATCCCTAAACTTTCCCGCCCACTGGACAACTTCTCGTTGGATGCGACAAGAAAAACTCGCCCCAAAACAACATTCTCAAACCATTGAAAAAATCTATCAAATTCTCCAATCATTAGATTCACTAAAATTATCAATTAATAAAGACGAATTGAATGCCCATCTCATTCCAAATCGAACATCATGATGGCTTGGAATTACCTGTGACAAGATATATAACTGAAATAAATTAATATTTCTCACCCGGCCCGTGACCAGCAACCCTATCATTCTCAAAAACCTCGACGATCAGATCAAAAATCTGCCCAGCATTACAGCTTTCTATAATGCTTTCTTTTTGAAATCTCAACACAGCCCCGCCTACAAATTAAAAATGTATCAGGATAAATCCCGCCAACCAATTATTCTCTCCATCAATTCCGCCGGCCAAACCATCGGTCTATTGGAATCCTGGAATAAACGCAACAATCCCAAAAAACGCATCATCTCAACTCTTTTGATTCATCCCGAATTTCGCGGTCGAGGTTATTCCAGAAAATTATTTGAACAAGCTCTAAAAAGCAGCCAGGAAAAGTCCGAAAATCCCTTTTGGGTTATTCATTTTAGGGATGACAATAAAGAAAGCCTAGAAGCAATTTATACCAAACTCGGCTTTAGCAATTTAAAGTCACGCGGAACTTATAAAAACGGCGAAACCAAATGGGAAATGAGCATATCGACCTAAAACAGAACAACACTTACTTGAAATAGGCAAAACCAGCTTTTTATAGTAGGCTGATCACATAGAGATCAAGACAATCTCACTCAATTCACATTACCTAATAAAAGTATCATGCAAGCCATCACTATAGAAACAATCGTCAACGCTCCGCTCGACCACGTTTGGAAAGTTTGGAATGAGCCGGAACATATTATGAACTGGGCTTTCGCCTCCGACGACTGGCACGCTCCCCGCTCCGAAAATGACCTAAAAGTTGGCGGAAAATTCAGTACCACTATGGCTGCCAAAGACGGCAGCGTTAGTTTTGATTTCGGTGGAATTTATACCGCAGTTAAAACTAATGAATTAATTGAATATGACATGGATGACAAACGTCATGTAAAAATCCAATTCGAACAATTGCCGGAAGGAGCTAAAGTAATTCAGACTTTCGACATGGAAGATACCAATCCTGAAGAAATGCAACGCAATGGCTGGCAAGCAATTTTGGACAATTTCAAGAAATACGCTGAAAGTACTAAATAAAAACTCGCTGTGAAAATCACTCTTTGCGGAAGCATCGCCTTTTATGAGGAAATGCAAAATATCCAGCAGCAATTAGAAAAACTTGGCCACGAAGTAAAATTACCACCATTTGAAGTCAAAGACGAACATGGTCAAATGATTCCAGTTAAGGAATATTACGCTCGCCGTAAAGCAGGAAATGTGGCTGACGACAGCTGGATTTGGGAAAGAAAAGCCGAAGCCATGCACAATCATTTTCAAAAAGTGGAATGGAGCGAAGTAGTACTGATCTTAAATTACGACAAAAATAATATTCCCAATTACGTCGGCCCCAACACTTTATTGGAAATCGGCTTAGCCTTCCATCTCAACAAAAAGATCTTCTTATTCAACCCTATCCCCGAAATCAATTACAAAGAAGAAATTCTCGGCATGAAGCCAATTATCATCAATCAAGATTTAACTCAAATTAAGTAATTATGGACATCAAAAAACCAATCGGCTCAATCATCTCCACTGATTTAACCATCCCCAATGCCGAAGAAATTCGCGACTTTTACAAAGAAGTAATTGGCTGGGAAGTTGAAGAAATGCCTCTGTCTGATGCAGACGGTAAGTACGCTGACTATATCATGAAAGATAAAGAAGGTAATTGGGCAGCGGGAGTTTGCCATAAGCGTGGCCCTAACGTTGATCTACCTCCTCAATGGATTGTTTACATCAATGTTGAAGATATCGGAAAAAGTATTGAAAAATGTCGCCAATTAGGTGGTAAAATTCTCAAAGAAGTGAAGAATGAAGAAAAAATTATTTATGCTTTAATTGAAGACCCAGCGGGAGCAATTTTGGCTCTTACAAAAATCTAATCATGCCTACTCCCCTTTTTATAAACAAATCCATACGCATTGAAGCCTCCGCCAAACGCGTCTGGCACGCCCTTACCGACAATGAAATTTCCAAACAATGGGTTTCAGAATTTGGTATCAAAAGCGGCAAAATTATTTCTGATTGGAAACAATCTTCAGAAATTTCCTGGGAGGATGAAAATGGCAAAACTATTGTCAGCGGAAAAGTTATTTCTGCAAAACCCCCTCATAACTTACATTTTTCCGTAACTGATGTTAACTCAGGCCCAAGGCCAGAGATCACCGACGAGGACGGCATCACCTATGAATTAATCGAAGCTAACGACAAAACAACTTTAATGGTAAAACAGGGAGATTTCAGCAAAATGCGTGAAGGCGCTAAAGCTCGCTCAGCTTCAGAAAAAATCTGGAACAAAGTTTTGCAAAAAGTTAAGAACATCGCCGAACATATGCAAAATCTGGAAAACGCCGGCTACAAAGAATTGCATGTTTGCCCACTCCCACCTCATCAAGAATTAGACGAGCACACCCACGATGTTAAAACCGCTCATATCATTTTAAGCGGCCAACTTACCATCATTGATCAACATAACAACACCCAAACCTACCAAGCCGACGATCGCGTCGAATTCCCCGCTAAAACAACTCACAAGGCCATCGGCGGACCGGAAGGTGGTTATATGATTGTTGCATTTTAATCTAACATTAACATGCCAATTACCTATCTCGCCCTACTTCGCGGTATTAATGTAGGCGGAAACAACATTATTAAAATGCTGGATTTAAAAAGTTGTTTTGAGAATATGGGCTTTTCCAAAGTCAAAACTTATATTCAAAGCGGCAATGTCATTTTCCAATCCAGCGAAAAAAACTCCGAAAAATTAACCACTCAAATCGAAAAAACTCTTTCCAAACAATTTAACTATCATGGCCGCGCAGTTTTAATCAGCCAGCAACAATTAAAAAATATCCTCAAACAAGCCCCAGCCAAATTCGGATCTCAACCAGAAAAATACCGCTATAATTTCCTATTCCTAAAACCACCTTTAACCCCAGCCGAAGCCTTCCCTCAACTCAGCATCAAAACAGGCGTAGATGAAGCTAATTTCTCCAAATCCGAACCAGTCCTTTATTTCCAAAATCTAATCGCCAAAGCCACCTCCAGCCATTTGAACAAAATTATCAAACTCCCAATTTACCAAAACCTCACCATTCGCAATTGGAACACCACCACCAAATTAGCTAAATTAATGGAAGAAATCTAAGCTAAACCATCTCATAACTATCCACATCCCTATAAACCAAATTTTTCATGTCCGACTTCAATAAACCAAGCATCAGTTCCGCCGCCGAATCCGCCGTCATCGCCATTTTAATTCTATCTGCTTTTTGTTTCGCATTATAACCAGTCCACTCTAACACCGTGTCCACACGCCCCAAGTAAACCACTCTCATATCCAAATCCGGGCGATTTTTTGCAATCAATTCATCCAAATGCACATTGGCCATTTTTGATAATGTATAAGGAAAAGCATCTGCTTTTACACTCAAAGAATTTTTCGAATTAGTTTGCAAAGTCACAGCTCCTTCCGCCAATTTTTCTCCCAAATTTTTAAACATCAACCAACTACCTTTAACATTTACCGACCAAACCAAATCAAAATCCTCCACCTCAATCTCCTCATAATTCCCTCTTCTCATCACCCCCGCATTATTCACCAGCAAATCCACCTGGCCAGAAATTTTCGCCACAGCTTTTTGAATTTGATTTTCTCGCGTCACATCAGCCAACAAATATTCCACACCTTTAACTGGCTTCACCGGCCTAGTTCTACTAATTGAATAAACTCTCATCCCCTCCTCCACTAATTTTTTGGAAAGCGCATAACCAATGCCTCGAGAGGCACCGGTTATCAACGCTGTTTTTCCTTTAAATTTCATACAAATTATTTTTTAGCTTCAGCATTAATCATCCAAGACACACCAAATTTATCCACAAATGCTCCAAAATAATCTCCCCAAAAAGCTTCTGCCATTGGCATTTCAATTTTCCCACCTTCAGACAAAGCCGCAAATAAACGATCCGCTTCTTCTCTACTATCCGGATGCACACTCACACTAACATTCGTCCCAATCACAGTTTTCTGCCCAAATGCTTCCAAAGAATCAGTGCCCATCAACAAATTATCACCAATTTTCAACGCCACATGCATAACTTTATTCAAATCCGCTTCAGACATTCCAGCTTTATCTGGAGAATCCGGCATATCTTTAAATTTTTGCGGCCCCATCAATTCACCACCGAAAGCCTTTTGATAAAATT
The DNA here is from genome assembly GCA_051657905.1 of Candidatus Altimarinota bacterium. Taxonomy (GTDB): domain Bacteria; phylum Patescibacteriota; class Gracilibacteria; order UBA1369; family UBA1369; genus JBOFLO01. The sequence continues at coordinate 5,316 of JBOFLO010000087.1, forward strand.
TAAAAGCCTCCTCAGTATTACCCTGGAAGTTCAAGTATGAATTTAATTTCATATAAAATAGTTTAAAAATTACCTATTGAAATTAACATAATTCGAAATTTTCTAAAAGGCGCTCCTTACGGAAACGCCTTTCATTGAATCCTTTAATTACCTTTCGCCTCACAATAAGCATGCATCGCCGCCTGCAAAAATTTTGCCAAGCCCGGCGCATGTTTATCATAATAAGCAGTAAAGCGCGCATCAGCCACATACATATCCGCCAACCCACGATACATTTTTAGATTCGGCTCATACCATGTTCGCAAACTATTATAATGTTCCGCAATCATGGCCTGAACTTCCGCACCAGCCGGATCCAAATCCATCATCGTCGCCAATTTCGCACACCATTTCTCGCCATCTTCTTTCAGTTTCTGTAAGTCTTCCTTACTCATTTTGGCATAACGTTCTTGTGACTGTTTATAAGCATCAGTATGCCCCCAACGTTGCTTCGCTTCTTCTGCGTATTGATTCATTTCATCCTTATCAAAGGATCCATATAATTCTTCATCTTTCATCTGATTTTTTTGATTAAGTTTATTGATAGTTTTATCGATAGTTTTAATCAGCCCATTCAAACGCTTTTTCTTCAATTCAATTAATTTCCTCTGATCATTAAGGGCCGCTTTCAAATCAAACCCCGGCGCCGTCATCACTCGCATAACTTCCTCCAGTGGAAAATCTAATTCACGAAAGAAAAGTATTTGTTGCAGCTGTAAAAGTTCTCGCTCCTCATATTTTCTATAGCCATTTTTCTCAACTCTGGCCGGTTTCAATAATCCGATTTGATCATAATGATGCAGCGTGCGCACGCTCACCCCAGCCAATTTAGCTAATTGTTGAACAGTATATGACATAGTTTATAATGAAGATTGTGATGTCGACCCTCCACCACCATCCTAACATAAACTATCACGCAACGTCAGGGTCAAACTGAAATAAATGGCTAATTAAAGATATTCCAAGTAAACTAATATCAAATCCCTTAATAAAATTTATTATGGATCCTCAAGCCAAAGCCGCCGCCCGCACCGCCATCGACCAAAAAACTACTGTTGAAAAACACGCTATAGACCAGCGCTCTCTTACCGATAAACGCGCCATCGATCAAAAAGCCAGTGCCGACAAAACCATGATTGATCGCCAAACTTCCGCAGCCAAAGCTGAAGTCGATCGACGCACCGCTCAGGACAAAACCCAAGCAGATCGACAAGCAGCAGCAGATAAGGCACAGCTGGAAAATCAATAGTTTAAAAGTCCTCACAAACCTCTACCAAGCAAGTTCATTTATTTGAACCGAAGCTTTTTTTAATGCTAAAACCATTCCAGCATAAAAATTCAATTCAATGTTAAAACATATCTTAACTACTCAACAGTTTTCTGACCGAAAAACTGTAGAGGGTATTTTTCAGCAGGCTGACATCTTTCAAGAACAAGACACACTACCTTTAAATGATCCTCAAATTGATCAAACGCGTCAAATTCTCCGCAATTATATTTTCGCTTCCGTCTTCTATGAACCGAGTACAAGAACTCGGTTTTCTTTTGAAGCAGCAGCTCTTAAACTTGGCGCCAACAATATTTCTTCCGAAAATGCTGCCCAATTTTCTTCTGTCAGCAAGGGGGAGAGTATCGAAGATAGCATCCGCACTATTGGCC
>JBOFLO010000088.1:0-2485 GCA_051657905.1 Candidatus Altimarinota bacterium
AGATGAAAAAACTTTTACTTTTAATCCGTCGGGAATAATTTGATATTTTAAAGGGAAATTCATTTGATAAACTTCGCCGTCTAAACTTACAGTAGTTGATTTTTTGGAATGTGCCGAATCAATGGTGAGTTGATCAGTGAAATATTCTTCGAATTCATCCTGCTGTTTCAAATTGCCCATTAGGCTATGAAAAATCATAGAGAAAAGTCTGAGGCGTGAAACTTTTTTGAGAATGAAAAAATGTAGGCGATGTTGATTTAGATCATCGCGCTTGGCAATTTGCTGAGGAGTTGTTTGTTTGGCTTGCAGATTGTATTTATTATTGCCGATAAAAATCAATAAACTTTCTTTAGTGATGTTTTTTTTATTTACTTCTGCAGCAATTTTAATTGATTTGAAGGCGGCGAGAGCTTTGAATGTGCCGACAATTGTGGCGATCAAGCGACCCACACCTTTTTGACGCCATTTCTGTTTGTGGCGAGCCAAGCTAGGATACAAACCGATGGAGGATTGATTTACATAATAAAAATCATTAACTTTACCAACATCCACCAATTGGGAATGCGGATTCATAATAGATTGAATCGCTTCTTCGATATTTAAAGACTGACCTAAATCTTTAGCGAAATGATTCATGCTGCCGGAAGGAATAACTGTAACTGTGATTTGTGAATTTTCAGCTAAATGCTGAATACATTCGCGGACGGTTCCGTCTCCCCCGCTGATGGCGAAGTTATTGGTTTTAGCTTTGGCTTTTTCTAGTTCTTTGGCTAAATCCATTTTTTCGGAAATTTCAATTATTTCGAAAGAATATGCGGGAGAAGGATAATATTTTTCCAATAATTTTTTAAAATCTGCAGCGTTTTGTTTTTCTCCGGAATTACCATTAAAAACAACTATGAAAGACAATTTGTGGGTGTTTTTTAACATGGGAAATTTTAGTCGTAGTTAATTTATAAAACCGTTTGAATTAAAAATCAAAAAATATTGCTTGGAAAAGTCTATAGTTGAAGTATATAGTTGGGCGGCACAATAGCGCATTTTGTATTTTATTTTATAATTTTATTTATTAACCCTTAACGCTATGGGGGAAACAATTATTCCAAAAATGGGATTATTGGCTCTGACAGCAATTGCCTTAGCATTACCTGGAATGGTTTCAGCACAAGAAGTTACTGAATTCAATCCTTCTAATGTACAGCAAGTTAATGAAAGAGTGAACAATGATTTACCATGGTTAAAAGATGCCTACACCGGAAACGATCAAGAGGTTACTGGTGGGCAAGGAAATGGGACGGACGGCGGAGCGGGCTCGGAAGAAGAAGATGAGGATGGAGGATTGAAGAGCCAAGCTAACAATTGCCGATTCCGAGATGTGAAAGGTCATAGATCAGAGAAAGCCATTGAGGCGCTTTATGACAAAAATGTAGTAGGAGGACGCCGACCTTGTTATTTCGATCCAAATGCCAATGCAACTAGAGCTGAAGCAGCGGCTGTAGTAGTAAGAGCAATTGAAGTTGAAATTCCCAAGGAGGCAGAACCAATACCTTTTCCCGACACCAATAAAAAATCCTGGAATGCCAAATATGTAAAAGCCGCAAAGGACAATGATATTGTGCATGGTTATCCGGATAAAAATTATCGGGCGGAACAAGAGGTAAATAAAGTTGAGGCTTTAAAAATCGTGACCAGAGCTTTCGAAAGTGAATCAGCTGGGAAAAGTGATTTCTCGGAAGTAAATCTGCAACAATTAGAAGAGATTGTTGATATCGATTTGAGCCAATGGTACGGAAGATATGTTCAAGCGGGATTGGATGAACAAATTATCAGTGAAAATACTAGCTATTTGGAACCAGCAGATTTCATTAGCAGAGCAGAATTAGCTGAAATGGTTTATCAATTGATGTTGAATAGGGAGATGATTAGACTAGAAGAAAATCCCAGTTAAAAAATTATTTAGAGAACATAGATAGACAATCCCCTCGCCTTTAAAAGGGTCTGGGGATTTTTATCATAAAGAGAATTAAAGGCTTAAAATAAAGTATATTGGAAAGCACTCTTTATGATTGTCACTATTATATAAAGTGCTTGTTTTGACAGAACAGCCATCTTTGCCTATAGTGAAACGGCGTTATTTTAATATTTAATTTCAAAAGAAAATGAAAAACTCTTTGAAAGTAACAGCATTAGCAACTCTTTCTGTAGTTGCAATGTTAGCATTAGCTGGTTGTAATCAATCTGCTCCTGCTGGTGAAACTAGTACTACTAGTACTACAACTACTTCTACTTCTAGTGAAAACACTTCAAGTGAAAGTAATGCTGGTGGAAAAGTTGGAACTCCAAGCGATGCTTCAAACATGAATGAAGTAGAAGCTATGGGAAATAGAGTTGTAACTTACAGCTCAAGTGCTGAAGCAAAAGCTGCTTTTGATGCACAAGCTAAAATGGTTACTGATGCAGGATGGACTGGTTCTTACGCAGGTAT